>JAZNOB010000133.1:0-7369 GCA_045580565.1 Ruminococcus sp. | reverse complement strand
GAACAGTATTATTATACAGATGTTCACGAACCCATTATTCCACGAGATGTGTTTGAAACGGTTCAGCAGCTGATGGCAGAAAAGGGTGAATACTTCGGAAACACGGAATTCCATCAGTATCCGCTGAGCATGAAAATAGAGTGTTCCGAATGTGGAAGTAGTTATAAGCGAAAAATGGTGAACAAGAAGATTCACTGGGTGTGCAGAAAGCACGATGGTGACTCGACAAAATGTTTGAGTAAATCCATCGCTGAGGAAACATTTTATCAGGCGTTCATCCGATTACACAATAAGCTCCTGCACCATTACCGCAGTATACTGATTCCCATACAGCAAATGCTGCAGGAACTGAAATGTAAGAAATACGGCGGCAATGTCCGAGTGATGGATATCCATAAAGAGATTGCGAAGCTTCGAGAACAGAACCATGTCATTGCTCGCCTTCGAACCAAAGGTTTTATGGATGAAGGCAAGTATCAGGAGCAAACCAAGGAACTGAATAACATGATCAAAAAACTGCAAGCCGAGCTGAAGAAGATAACACGCTCCGATGATGAAGATGATGTTCTGGAACAGCTGGATATGCTTATCGATTACTTTGAAAAGCGAGAGCATATGATGGTATCCTTTGAACCGGAAACCTTCGACAGCATGGTGGATAAGATTACAGCCAATCAGAATGAGCTTGCCTTCCATCTGCTCGGTGGACTTGAACTGAAAGAAAAGATATAGTGCTTGTGACCAAAAATCGCAAGTGCTTTTTATTGCATATAGTGACTGGATATTCACAAAGTGTTGTGATATGATTGTTACTGAAAACCTGTACATACAGGTGGAAATGATGCCCGAAAGCGAGGCAGGATGCTGTTCGAGCTTGAGTGGTATGCCGACAGAAGATGAAAGGAGGCTGGTGAGATAAATGGCAAAAAATCGTAAGTTCCCATTCGGATACATGATGCAGAATGGAGAAATCACAACCAATCTCAAGGAAGTACTGGCGGTAGTGACAATTTTTCAGAGTTATCTGAACGGAGATAGTCTGACAGCAATCGCTCAGTCAATGGAAGTTCCCTATAACGAAGGAAGTACATGGAATAAGCACATGGTAAAGCGTATCATCGAAAATGAGAAGTATCTGGGTACGGACAAGTATCCGCAGCTCATTGATGAAGATACCTTCCGCAGAGCTAATGCAAAAAAGGAAAAGAAGGCGTTATCGCTGTGTGTGATTTCAGAAGATCTGCAGCAGGTCAGAAGCGTATGTCTGAAAGCGTGAGGGTTGATATGTGGGAGTCTGTGTCTTGCTGAGAATTTATTCAGCCAGTCAGTCACGCTGTCCGGGTGCATCGGATAGCCTACTTCTGAGCCTGACTCCTTTATGAAAAGAAATTCAGCTCTTTCAGGGTGCTTATTGCCTTTGCCGTCGGTCATTTCAATGAAGCTGTTCCACTCCGTTCCTGTATCTCTTCTCAGCTGCTCCCAGTATGCACGATACTCTCTGAGAAGCTCCGTAGTCTCGTGGGCAAGCTTCACGATTCTGTCTGAGGTAGTTGTTTTTGTGGTGTCCTGATATACCCCGAGCTCCTTTGAGTAAAGCAGATTATTGTTTATTCTCAGTGTTCCGCTTTCAAGGTCAACCGCACTCCACTTCAAACCCATTATTTCGCCTCTTCTGCAGCCTGTTACAAGGAGCAGGTGGGTTATAGTCTGCCATTTCAAAGGCTCAGTGCTGAGGCTGTCTCTTATACGGTCGAGCTCCTCAGGCTCAAAATAATTGACTTCATGAGAACGCTCTGCCTTACGGAAAGAGGTTCGAGCAGATGAGAGATCAGGAACTTTTTATTTGTGATCAAGTGCGTACTTGATTATGTCCATGTGGTCGAATGCCATATTCTCCGGTTTGAGGTCTGCGACATTGTACCAGTCAACGTAAAGTGCGTCGCTGTCTGCAAGAGGGGTAACGGAGTTTTCGTCAATCGTTACCATATAGGAAACACTGATGACCCAGCCACGAGGGTCTCTGTCCTTGGTGGAGGTAATTTTGACAAGGTTGCCTGCGGTGATGTTCAGAGAGACGGATGTTTCTTCCATCAGCTCACGGGCTGCGGCGTATTCAAGTGTTGTATCGGTGGGAAGGTAAAATCCGCCGGGGAGTGCCAGCTTGTTCACATATGGGTGATCGGCACGACTGATCAGCAGAATGCGGCTCCTGTCCTTGCTGAACACCAGCAGATCTACTGCCACAGAGGGTGCGTCATATTTGCGGCGGTCATACTTTTCAAGGTAGATGTCCTCGCCCTTTTCGTCGTTCAGCCACCTATCAGACATGGCAAACATTTCTTTCACACTGCGTGGGCTGTAAAAAAGTGGAATGATTCCGTAAAGATGAGAAGCACCATAATCGGTGAGCATAAACGTGTCATCATCTATAAACGACATAAGGCTGTTTGTTTCAAGGAAACGTATCTGCTCTGCGTAGACCTCCCGGAAATCCTCATTGAATCGCTTCTGATAAGCCTTCATCGAGATAAAACCAAAATAGAACATAACCGAAATCGCCTTTGCTCTTACCTCTTCAACGGGCATATCGGCAATGTCATTTATTGGGAGCAAGCCTCTGTCGATGTAATCAAAGTATTTCCCCAGCTTGTGGTCTGCACAGCCGAGATTGTATGCAAGATAATCACCCACAAATGACTGTGCGCCCAGTCCGAAGCCGACATAAGAGGTTGCGTCAACCACACGCTTTGTCAGATACGAAGAAGTGCCGTAGTCGCCCTCAATACGGCTGAATGTGTTCTTGCCGTTATTGGCGATATAGCCTGCTTCTCGAAGCAGACGATAAGCGATTTCATACTGGCGGTTGACCTTGTATAGCGTAACACCCTGCGATTCTGCCTCAAGCTTTGTGCCCTTATATCTGTTGCGGTAGAGTGTGATAAATTCGGGAGCAAGGGCGATAGTGTATTGAATCGTGTTTGCAAAGTCTTCATCGGACTGGTTAAGGAAACCGTACATCAGGTCAATGTTCAGCCTGTCAAAGCCGGCATTGCGGATATTTTCGACCGCCTTTTCGTAAATGGACGCCGAACCCTCACGGCCAAGCGATTCCAGCAGCGTTTTCGATACCGTCTGAAAGCCCATAGAAATACGGTTGTAGCCAAGCTCACGCAGAGCCTTGATTTTATCGAAATCATTTGCTGCAATAACGGGAGTTGTCTCAACGCTAAGATACATTCCGTCTGCAAGATTGAATTTCTTAATGGAGTCTGTAATTTTCGTTAGGTTTTCAACCGATAGATAAGACGGAGTTCCGCCACCCAGATCATAGCCCACAATCGGCTTATAGCCGATGATCTCACGATAAATTTCGATTTCTTTCAGCAGATGTTCAACGTAAATATCAGGATCATTTTCGCTTGGCTTATCAAGTACAACATATTCGCAGAATTTGCACCTTGTCTGACAGAATGGAATATGTACATACAGGCAAAGCTCATCTTGCTTTTGGATATTCCGTTTTACAGCCTCGTAAATTTCGCCGTTGTCATGAAGCTCATACTGCGCCAGCGAGTTCGGGCGAAGAGGGTAAGCGGTGTTGCAATAGTGGTGAAATTTAATTCCACGTTCAAATATCTCTCTGCACTTCATTTGATTACCTCTTTCCGTTTTACATTCAGTTTGGACATAACGCTACCTCTGCTATTTATCTGACAGACACGACAATCAGATTTTTTCTATATTATACACCTAAGCCGTTGCTAAGTCAATTGTCGCTTCGAAAAATAATTATGAACGTGTATCGAGTTTTTCAATGCCATCTTTTGGTATAAGACAACCATATGAATAAACGTGTTTGACGATGAAACCAATAAATTTGTAAATGACTTTTTTGAGGGAGTAAGTAGAAATAAAGCAACATCTGTTGCGGAATACTATTATAGTCTGACTGGATGATGTTAAACTAATAGAATTCGAGGAGAAGATTACTAAGATTATTCTTGAGTTCGAAGAATCTTCTTATCGTTATAAATATTTCTGACTTACAAGCGGACTACTTATAAAGCTGAATTTAATGATTCTTATAAAGTATCATTAGCTGTAATCAGGAGTTTTTTCATAAGACATAAATCGAAAACATCAAGTATTCCATTATTGCAAAGGTCTCCTGACTGAGGATTTGCGATAGAAGCATCAGGAGAACGGGTAAGCCACCTCTGCAAAGCAACAACATCAGCAATATTGAAAATTCCATCGGCGTTTACGTCTCCGACAACAGAAACTGAAGTCTGCGGGCGATAGCTTTTTACAACTGTTGTACCGTTTGATGAAATGTAAGCTGTATAAATCAGTCCGTCTGCATAGACAACATCGGGGGAATTAACAAGCTCAGGGGTAATGCTGTTTCCTGTTTTCATAAAATCATTGCCATAAGAATAGAGCGAATAATCGTCCTCATTCTGAGTATTGAGAGCGAGGTAGAAAGAGTTCTTAACAATTACAGGCAGGGCAGTAAAGCAGTCTCCCGAAAGCTCTGAGAAAGGCATAAAGGTTACTTTACCATCGCTGAGAAGATAAGCTCCCTCGCTTTCACCGGTAACTGCTGCATAAACCGAGTCACCGCAGACAGCTGAATTAATCGTTTCAGATGATGATTCTGAAAGCGTTGTAACGCTCCACAGAGAGCCATTCCACTGAGCAATTTTCGGTTTACTGTTGTCGTTGAGGTCACGGTACGCAACAGAAAGACTACTATTTTCTGTGCTGAGAGATAAACTGCAGGCATTATCAGCGATAACACCGCCGATGTTGCTCAGAGTATCGGTCTTTGTGTCGTAGCAGACAACCGAAAGCGCATAGGGGAAGCTTCCTTCGGTATAAGCAATATAAATGTTATTGCCATAAGCAGAAATATCCGTATACTGAGCAGGAGAAGAACTTTCAGCAACAGTCTCCCATGAATTGTTTACATATCGTTTAAGAACATAGTTGTATGCGGAGTTGTTGTAAAGAACATAGGGAACATTACCTGCAATAGCAAGTCTGCCGTCATAGAAGCTGTCTGAAATACGTGAAATCTCAGTAAAATTACCGTCGCTGAGCTTGCTGAGCATTCCGTATGAATTATGACTGCTGAGAACAAAAATATCATTGCTTTCAGAAACTTCCATATCAAGCATTGCAGCATTGGTTATTGCAGAAGTATCGGCAGATGTCTGCCACAGATCAAGCTTTTCATAAGAAGCAAACTCAGCATTAAAGGAAAGTGTATCACCGTTTATTGTAATATCGCTGAGCTTTATACCGCTGTTAGTTCCATCGGAGTAAACGAGAGCACCTTCTGCAATACCGTCATTGAAATCGAGAGAGCCCACTTCAGTAAGCCTGCCCTCTCCGCCGTAATTTGAGGAGAAAATATCGCCTTCGCCTGCATCGAGAGAGGTTTCTCCCGGACGGAACACATAAATTTCGTCCTTATCATTTTTATAGTTGCCGCTTACTTCGGTATTTACTCTGTAGACAACAAGACCGCTTCCATAGATTTTGACATCCATTTCTTCGGAATAAGCGGCTCCCTGCTGTCGGTATTCCACAGCGAAAAACTCGGTATCAGATAGGGGAGTTTTCAGAAGATACAGTCTGCTTCCGCTGTCGGATGAGGCAGGAGAAAGCGTGTAAGTTCCGTTTGAGGTGATTGTTTCGAAGTCAAGCCAGCCTGATACTCTTGAACGCATATAAGCAAGAGGATACTGAACAAAAACAGAGTTTGAAGCCATAATGTCCCATTGACCTACAGGAATACCTGTTCTGGTGTCCTGACGGTAAAGGTCTGGGTAGCCTATAGAGTGCATAAATTCGTGGCAGAGAACTCCCGCACCGCCACTTATGTAATTTTCAAATACAGAGGTGCTGTTGTGGAGATTAATCATACCTGTACTTTTGCCGTTTATATCAAGCCCGTTAAGAGAGAAAGCACAGGGCCAGAAAAGTGAGTCTTTTGTTTCTGCACTTGCATCAACGATAAGAATGATATTGTCCACATAGCCGTCATTGTTTCCGTCAAGAGGAATATCTTCGGGAACAGCAATGTTTTCAACTGCTTCTATAGCTGCGAGTTCAGCGTTGAGGTATGAGCTTTCGTCCTGCGTGAAGTTGTATGGAGTAATCACGCCGTTTTCAAGCTGAGGAAAGTGACATACAACATTCATCTGTCCGTATGATACAGTATCTATATATCCGCTGAGTGAACGGTTGGTATCGGCTTTATTGCACATATCGTTGATTTCTTCAACACGGTTATCCATGAAGTTATAGCCTTCGGTATCGTCAAACTGAGCAAAGAGAACAATACTGTGAACTGTCTCAGAAGCCGCCGCCGATGAGATGTACTGAGGCGGTATCGGCATACTGCCGCAGATAAAGCTGATACTCAGCAAAAGAGAGGTTAAAAATTTATAATTTTTCTTTTGTTTCATAAACTCACTCCTTAAATAAAAATGCCTTTAATTTTATTATACAGTATTTGTCTGAAAAATCAAGAGAAAAACGTATAGCACAATAAATTGAATGCAGGTTTATTCATAACTGAAAGTAAACATAATCCTGCTGAAGCGTGTTTTCCAGAATCTTTATAAGGTTTACTGAAATACTGGCGACATAATTATTCGGCTCAGGATGTAATATGTCAGGTGTAAAAGCTCTACCAAAAGTTGAATCTGGAATTTCTATACAATACACAAAATCTATTGACAAATAAGATATAAAATGATACAATGTATATAATGATTGCGGATTTTGTCGAATCTGTTTTTAAGGAGGCATCAAACTAAATGAAGAAGCAAGGGATTTTAAACAGTGACATCTCTCGGGTTCTGTCATATCTCGGGCATACAGACACTATTGCTATTGGTGACTGCGGACTTCCGATTCCTGATGAAACGGAACGTATTGACCTGGCATTGGCTTTCGGTATACCAACGTTTATGCAGACACTCGAAATTGTAGCAAAAGACATGAAGATTGAGAAGATAATTCTTGCAGAAGAAATCAAAGCAAACAATCCTAATGTTCTGTGTGCAGTAGAAACGCTGTTTGAAGGGCAGAAGGTTGAAGTGGAATTTGTCAGCCATGCTGAACTAAAGGAGTGTACAAAGCAATGCAGGGCAGTTATACGTACAGGCGAAACTACGCCGTATGCGAATATCATTCTGCAGGCAGGCTGTATATTTTCATAAGTAAGGAGAGGTGAAAGTATGAAAATAGAAATGAAAGGAATCAATAAATCCTTCGGCTCGAACCAGGTGCTCAAGGACGCAGGTTTCCTTCTGAAGGACGGTGAAGTCCATGCCCTCATGAAGTCGGATCGTAG
>JAZNOB010000132.1:0-4106 GCA_045580565.1 Ruminococcus sp. | reverse complement strand
CGGCTCTGATCTCGTTTTGTATCCTGTGTTCCTCGGTCATGTAAAAGTCCCATCCTTTTTGCCATATGGTACGCCCATCCGGGCTTGTACCCTCTCGATTTGCCGTACGCTGCAAGCTCCTTCATGCTTCTGCACTGCGCCGGCATTGCAGGTATGGCTGGCACTTCCGTTATCTTTTCAAGCTTCGCGTTTGTATCCTCCTCCGGTTCTCTGTCCGTTTGCTCCCGCTTCTGCTTTTTCAGAGGAGTCAGGCACTTCGGGCAGCATTTAGCCCGCTTCCCGTCCTTTGTGTATTTCGGAAAGATGTAATAGCAAGCCTCGCAGCTTATCACCTCAAATGGGTCAGCCTGCTTCTTTTTCAGCACATCCAGAGACCACTCCCTGTCATCGTCCGGCATACCGAACCGCCTTACATTGCCTACATGATCGAGGACAACAGCCCTCTTGCCCTCCTTGTAGCGCATACACCGCATAGCCTGCTGTATGTACAGAGTAAGAGACTTTGTAGGACGGAGCAGTATAGCGCATCCGCAGTCGGGAACGTCGAAGCCCTCAGATATCAGATCAACATTGCAGAGTACCATTATCTCACCTGTACGGAAAGCATTGATGATACGGTCACGCTCGCTCTTTGGAGTGTTGCCGTCAATATGCGCTGCCGGAATACCAGCCTCACAAAATGCCTTTGCCATGGTCTGGGAATAGCTGACGGATACGCAGTAGCATACAGCCTTCATGCCGCCTGCATACTCTCTGTAATGCTTCACAACATCACCGTACACGCATTTTTCTGAGAGCATCTTCTCAGCCTCAGCCATATCAAACTCTCCGTGCTTTGTGCGCAGTCCCGACATATCAATTTCTGACGGCGCATAGTAGTCATAGGGCGCAAGGCAGTTGTTTTCGATAAGCCATTTTGCCGATACGCCCACAATCAGGTCGTCATTTACATCACCCAGACCTGAGCCGTCAATCCTGACGGGCGTTGCAGTAACTCCCACACGGTAAGCCGTATCAAACTCATCATATATCTTCCGGTAGGACGCCGCCTTGCTGTGATGGTTCTCGTCTGTGATTATCAGGGATGGCTTCTCCATTTTCTGGAGTCTACGTGCGGCTGTCTGTACCATCATGATATTGCAGAGATCCATGTCAACGCCCCACCACCGGAAGGTAGCCCGTATCTGGTCGCACAGTTCCTTGCGATGCACCAGAAACAATACAAGCTTGCCGTTTTCCGTGGTGCGCTTTGCTATCTCTGCGACTATCACGGACTTGCCTCCGCCGCAGGGAAGCACGATGCAGGGCGCTTTATGGCCTGTCCTCCACGACCGGCTGAGCCTTGATACAAGCTCCTCCTGATACTCTCTCAGCTTACCCATCATTCACCCGCCTTTACAGTGCCGGCAGTAAGCTCCATCTCAATGCCGCAGATCTGATTTGCCAGAGCCTTGCACGCCGGACAGCCGTTTTTGTCGTAATAATCCTTGTTCTGCTGTATCTTCCTGAGCACCCTCATATCATGCTCGCCGATGCGGTGTACAAGGTCAAATGCGTTGTAGTCACGTACGACCTGTATCTTTTCCTGCTTTGCCTGATCCGCTGTGATCTGTCCGGCAGCAAACATGGCATACAGCGACCGCATCGTTAAAAAATAATATGTTTCCGGCATTTTAAGTCCTGCCGGAAGAGGACTCATCTGGTAAGCAAGCTCATCAAGCTTTGATAACTCCATTTTAAACCTCCTTAAAACGGCAGCTTTGTTTTCGCTGTTCTTGCCGTATCCGCATTAAACGGAAACGGTATCACACCGCTGTTTCCGATCTCATACAGACGCTTTGACCTCTTGTTGTGCCTGAGAGGTATACGATCATCGCCCTGCACGAGCACGCCTGTGGCTCTGTTCTTCTGGACGGCAAGGAGCGTCTGATTTACCTTTTCGCCGTCGTCCTTGGCTTTACGCACTCTGTCAAGGGTAAGCACTGTATCCGACAGATTCGCAACGTCACCGGAGCCTGAGATCTCGTCACTGTCAAGCTCCTTTGTTTTGCCCTTGCGAGGATGAGCCACCAGCAGCACTACGATATGGAGCTTACGTGCTAAGGCTTTCAGGCGCCTTGCAAACCGGCTCTGCTCTATGTAGACGTTCTCGCCTGCGTCAATAGCCGTCATCAGGTTGTCGATGATAACAAGCCGTATTCCGTATGTACGCACAGCCGCTTCAGTTTCGCTGATTATATCGGCGTTTTCCTTTTCATCCATAGCGGCATTGTCAACGATAAACAGCCTGTGTCTGTACCAGTCGGAGAGCTGCTTTTCACATTCCGGCTCGATGTAATAGCCTGAGGATGAGGTGTACACTCTTTCCTTGACCGCTTGTTCTCCGGCGATCTGGAAGTCTATCCACCGCTTGACCTCGTAGTCAGCCATTTCGCCGGAGTAAAACAGTACATTCCAGTTCTGCCAGAGCGCCGCAACAGCTATCATGCTTGCAAAGGTGCTCTTGCCAGTACCACGCTTTCCGGTAAAGGTCACAAGCTGTCCCTCGTAAAGTCCACCGATAGCAGTATCAAGCTTCGGAAAAAATGTCTTGATATGCGGTACGTCCTCCAGATCCACCTGTTCAACGTCTGCCATTTCCTTGATGGTGGAGGGCTTAAAGGTTTCCGCCTTTTCAACTGCCGTTCTGAGCGCACGCTCGCCGAAGCTCCGGAGGATGTCGTTTGCGTCCTTTTCGCCCAAATAATCCTTTATTCTCGGTGCACGTATCCTGCAGTTCGGGAACAGCTCCCTCAGCTCATTTACAAGAGTGATGCTGCCTCGCTCGCAGTCTCCGAAAGCGACTATGGTATCAAACTGTGCGATAAAATCACGGCAGTGGTCTGCCCATGTAAAGCCTCTTGCGCCGTTGGGTACGCTCACCGCATTAGGCACTCCTGCACTTGCAAGAGACAGACTGTCTATCTGTCCCTCGGTGATAACAAGGGTCTTGCTTTTCTCAGGGTCGCAGTGATCCATACCAAACAGGATCGGCTTGCAGCCAGCCTCGCACCATTCCTTTGATTTGTGCCTGCTCCTGTCAAAGTCGATAAGGCGGTACTTCACAAATTCCATGCGCCGATAGACCTGTCCGTCTGTATCGGTCTCTTTACGGTAAAAGGGAAATATCAGCTGGTTCGGGTCCTTGGGGCTTGTAGTGATGCAGTAGTCACGGGTTATCTCTCTCCTGATTCCCCGCCGGAAAAGATACTCCTCAGCCGGCGGTGAGGTAACGAGCCTTACTCTGGGAAGCTCCTTGTACTGGCTCTGAGTGATGCTCTGAAGCTCAAAATCAAAGTCACGTGCAAGCTCTACGAAGTGTCCCTGCTCACCACAGGAGGCTCTCGGACAGCAGAATGCACCAGTCTCAGCGTTTATGGAAAACGTCCACTGATCGTGACTGCTGCTCCGGCAGTACGGGCAGTACTGGAATTTTATCTCATTGCCTTTTGGTCTGACTGCAATTCCCATACGGGATGCAAAGGCGTGTATATCTGACTGATCAAGTATGTATTTCATGCCCTCACCGCCTTAACACCATTCGTCCGGATCCATCTCATCCCATGGAATTACATTTTCTTCTTCCTGAGCAGGCAGTGCCGCCCTATCAAGGGCGGTGCTGTCCTGCCCTATATTATCATTATCGATAGATAATGATAATATATCATTATCATTATCATTATCAGCTTGTTTTGCTTGTTTTTGCTTGTTTGAAAAAGCATTTGCTTGTTTTGCTTGTTTTGACGCATTCCGGTTTCCTTTAGGAGCACCGCCTCTTTTTCCAGCCTCAGAACGCTTCTGACAGATAAGCCTGAACTTTTCTGAGTCAATGTCGATGCGGTCTTTGATGAACGAGAATGCCATATCAGCAGCAGGTGAAAGCTCTGGCTCAGCTTCACTGCCTGCTGCATAGGCAATGATAGCCTTTATAAGCTGACCAGCCTCCTCGTTCGGAAGACGTGAAAAATGCTTGTAGTAGTCGGTGTACAGTATAAATGATTTCTTATCCATAGTTAAAATCCCTCCTCACTAATAGTCCCGTGGAGGGAAAACTTGAATGAAAACGT
>JAZNOB010000131.1:0-10624 GCA_045580565.1 Ruminococcus sp. | reverse complement strand
AGAATGTTGAATTCTCCGAACCTTCTGACAGTAACTACTATGCAGTTGATCAGGTATGGGAAGGCGGCGTAAAGGAAACTGTAAACGCCGGCTAAGTCGGATCGTAGCCATGTCGTTCTGTGAGCCAAGGAGTTGTGTGATGAAATTGTCTTCCTAAGACCGCTTGGCCTCCGACTTGGCTGAAAAGGTCACGATCTCCTCAAATCCTGTAACTACTACCACCACTACAACCACAACAACTACAACCACTACAACTACTACCACTATGACAGAACCAGTAGTAACAATGGAACTCGGAGATATCGACGGCAGCAAGAATATAAACGTACTTGATCTTGCGCTCCTCAAGAAAATGGTGAAAAGCAGCGCAGGCTTCTCCGCTTCACAGATCAAGGCTGCTAACGTAAACGGTGATACTTCTGTTGATAAGAATGACGTGAAGCTTATGCAGGAATATATCATCGGCAAGAATGTTGAATTCTCCGAACCTTCTGACAGTAACTACTATGCAGTTGATCAGGTATGGGAAGGCGGCGTAAAGGAAACTGTAAACGCCGGCTACACAAAGGCTGACGGTTACGTAAATCTCGACAACAACGACACAAGCAATATCACCTTTACCGTAAATGTTGATAAGACAGCAAACTACATGACTCATATCCGCTTCGCAAACGGTTCTGCTATTGACCGTAAGATGAAGGTTTATGTAAATGGCAATACAGAGCAGTTCTGGCTTCAGTCCTTTACCGGTACCGGCGCATGGACTACATGGACAGAATTCGGTCTGGTGCTTCCTCTTAATGCCGGCGTAAATACTATCAAGTTTGTTTCCGCTGTGGCAGATGCAGGCGGTCCGAATCTTGACTATATCAACCTTACAGAAACTGATGAGCCTTACGGCGAACCATATGACCCTGACAGCTATCAGCAGGAAATTGACGCAAACAAGCCTACTGTATTCATCCTTGGCGACTCCACGGTTCAGTCCTACAAGGCAAGTGCTGCGCCGATGCAGGGCTGGGGATATTATCTGGCGGACTATCTTACAACAGATGTAAATGTAGATAACCGTTCATTGGCTGGCAGAAGTACAAAGAAGGCATATGATGAAGGCAGATGGCAGAGCCTTGCTGACAGCATGAAATCCGGCGACTATGTTCTCATACAGTTTGCTATCAACGACTCTGGTAAGTCAAATGCAGACAGATATGCTCCTGTATGCGGAAATGTTGATAACCCGACAGAGGGTTCGTATGAGTGGTATATGACAGAGTTTATCAACGATACTCTGGAAAAGGGCGGTACACCTATACTTGTTACAACGGTTATCGGTATGGGCGCATACAGTAACGGAAAGTTCAATAACAGCTATACTGATTACTGCAACGCCTGCAAGTCGCTTTCGTCTAAGTACAGTATTCCGTGCATTGACCTTAATACCATCATGGTCAACCACTACAACTCAGTTGGCTATGACACTGCTCTCTCCTACCACATGAAGGGCGTTGTTGAAGGTTCAACTGACGGCACACACTTCTGCGAGGCTGGCGCAAATGTTGTTGCAGGTCTGGTAGCAGGTGCTATCAAGAGTCAGAAGATCGCTGGTCTCTATGGCTATGTAAAGTAATATCCTGAAAAATGCGGTCTGAGCTTATGGTTCAGACCGCATTCTGCATCATATAAAATCATCCGGTTCATTATTCATGAACCGGATGATTTAGTTTATTTCAGATTATATCCCAGCTCAAACGCCTTGACATTCATATCCACGAACTTTGCCGGAACTGTATTCTTGATAGTCTCGATCCAGTCCTCATAAGGGATATCTGTAGAGGTCGCCATAACGCCGATGAGCACGACGTTTACAGCCTTGATGCTGCCGGCTTCTGCTGCAAGAGAAGCTGCGTCTACAGTAGTCAGGTCGCATACCTCGGAAAGCTTCTGGCATATCTCAGAGGGATACTCAGCTGCGCCGATGATTACAGGCATAGGATTTATCTTCTGAGTATTCACGATCATTCTGCCGCCCTTTTTCAGATAGGGAAGTGCACGGTATGCCTCCAGCTCCTCAAAGGCAAGGATAATATCTGCGCTGCCCTTGTCAACGATAGGAGACTCTACCTTTTCACCATACTTTACATATGTTACAACACTTCCGCCTCTCTGGCTCATGCCGTGTTCCTCGGATACCTTTACATCCAGACCTGCGCCGATAACAGCGTTACCCAGAATACGGCTTGCAAGAAGTGTACCCTGTCCGCCTACGCCGACGATCATTATGTTCTTTGTCATGTTCTTAGTCCTCCTTCTCAATACAGCCGAACGGGCATACGCCTGTACACAGTCCGCAGCCGTTGCACTGAGTCTCATCAATGAAAGGCTTGCCGTCCTTGATGGAAATTGCAGGACATCCAAGCTTCATACAAAGCTTGCAGTTCTTGCAGTTTTCGCTGATCTTGCAGTGACCTGTATACTTAACGCTCTTGAGCAGTGCGCAGGGACGCTGTGCGATGATTACAGACGGCTCTTCTCTCTGAGTCTCTTCCTTGACAATCTTCTCGAAGCCCTTGAGATCGAAGGGATCTGCAACTACAACGTGCTCCACACCAACAGCCTTGCACAGTGTCAGCAGATTTACCTGCTTTGTCTCTTCGCCACGGATAGTATAGCCTGTAGTGGGGTTGTCCTGATGACCTGTCATACCTGTGATGGAGTTATCCAGAATGATAACTGTATTGATACCCTTGTTGTATACGATATCAATAAGACCTGTGATACCGGAGTGGATGAATGTGGAATCGCCGATAACGGAAACAGTCTTCTTAGCAAACTCCTCGCCTCTTGCCTTAGCCATACCGAGTGCCGTACTTACAGACGCACCCATACAGATAGTAGTATCAATGCTTGAAAGAGGAGCAACTGCACCCAGAGTGTAGCAGCCGATGTCACCGCATACGTTGAGACCCAGCTTCTTCAGTACGTAGAATGTACCACGGTGAGGGCATCCTGCGCACATTACCGGAGGACGTACCGGAATCTGCTCGTTAAGCTCTGTTACCTCGCCGCCGTCTTCGCCGAGAACAGCCTTTGCGATCATACGAGGTGTGTATTCGCCCAGAAGTGTGAATGCTTCCTTGCCGATAACCTCAATGCCGAGGCTGCGGCAGTGCATTTCCAGAACCGGATCAAGTTCCTCGATAACGTAAACCTTATCATGCTTTGCAGCAAAGTCAGTGATAAGCTTCTTAGGCAGCGGATAAACCATGCCAAGCTTTAAGTAGTCAGCCTTGTCACCGAGAGCCTCCTTTGCATAGAGGTAAGCAATACCTGCGGAGATGATACCGATGCTGCTTCCGTTGTCTTCGATCTTGTTGATGGCAGCTGTTTCAGCGTATTCTTCCATTCTGCGGAGACGTTCTTCAACGAAAACATGACGCTTGATAGCATTTCCCGGCATCATTACATATTTAGCGGGATCTTTCTTATATTCCTTCAGCTCATCGCCCTTGCGCTCTTCAAGCTCAACAATGCTCTGTGAGTGTGAAACTCTTGTGGAAAGACGCAGGAACATGGGACAGTCATACTCTTCACTAAGCTCATAAGCAAGCTTTGTGAATTCCTTACATTCTGCGGAATCAGACGGCTCAAGCATAGGTATCTTGGATGCCTTTGCATAGTGGCGGGAATCCTGCTCATTCTGAGATGAGTGCATACCCTGATCGTCTGCCACGCAGAAAACCAGACCGCCGTTTACGCCGGTATAGCTTACTGTGAATACCGGGTCTGCCATTACATTGAGACCTACGTGCTTCATGCAGGACATTGCTCTTGCGCCGCCGATGGACGCACCGATAGCAACCTCGGCTGCTACCTTTTCGTTGGGGGCCCATTCTGCGTAAATTTCATTGTACTGTACAATGTTTTCTGTGATCTCGGTGCTGGGTGTGCCGGGGTAAGAGGATACAACTCTTACGCCAGCCTCATACGCACCTCTGGCAACTGCTGCGTTGCCGAGCATAAGCTTTTTCATATGTATATATTCCTTTCCTTACTGAACTCCTGTTGCCTTTGCAACGAGGTTGTCTACGCTGTACATCTTTCTAAGCTTCGGCTTTTCGATCTTGCCGGTGGGATTTCTCGGGATGTCAGCGAAGATGATCTTTCTCGGTCTCTTGTATCTGGGCATTGAACAGCAGAAATCATTGATCTCCTCTTCTGTTGCAGTCATGCCTTCCTTGATTTCAATAATGGCAGCTGTTATCTCACCAAGTCTTGCATCAGGCAGACCTATGCAGGCAACGTCCTTGATTGCAGGGTGTGCACGGAGGAAGTCCTCGATCTGTACAGGATAGATATTCTCGCCGCCGGAAATGATAACATCCTTCTTACGGTCAACCAGATAGATGAAGCCGTCCTCATCCTCCTGAGCCATATCTCCTGTAAACAGCCAGCCGTCCTCAAGAACTTCAGCTGTTGCCTTATCATCGTGATAATAACAGGTCATAACGCCCGGACCCTTTACAGCAAGCTCGCCTACCTCGCCACGCTCAACAGCAGTGTGGTCAGGGTTTACGATCTTTACTTCCCAGCCGTAGCCAGCCTTGCCGATGGCACCTACCTTATGTATATTGCCCATGCCAAGGTGTACGCAGCCAGGACCTATAGATTCGCTGAGACCGTAGTTTGTGTCGTAGTCATGGTTCGGGAATACCTTCAGCCAACGCTGGATAAGGCTTGGCGGAACAGGCTGTGCGCCGATGTGCATGAGTCTCCACTGGTCAAGACGGTAATCCTTCAGGTCAATATCTCCTCTGTCAATAGCGTCAAGGATATCCTGCGCCCACGGCACCAGAAGCCATACAATGCTGCAAGCTTCCTCGGATACGGTCTTCAGTATCCACTCCGGCTTTACACCCTTCAGCAGCACTGCCTTTCCTCCGGAAATAAGTGAACCGAACCAGTGCATCTTTGCTCCTGTATGGTACAGCGGCGGAATGCAGAGGAAAACATCGTCCTTAGTCTGCTTGTGGTGGTTCTGCTCAACCTTTGCAGAGTGCATAAGGCTCTCGTGATTGTGGAGAATAGCCTTGGGGAAGCCTGTTGTACCGGAGGAAAAGTAGATAGCAGCGTCGTCCTCATCAGTAATGGGCAGTCCCGGATTTCTTGATGTAGCGTAAACTACCAGATTATTGTAGCTTTCGGCGAATGTAGGGCAGTCCTTACCGACATAAAGAAGATTCTTTACCTTGGGTATTCTGTCGCAGATCTCCTCCATACGTCCTGTGAACTCAGGACCGAATACGAGAATGCTTGAATCAGACAGACCGAGACAGTACTTGATCTCCTCAGCAGTGTAGCGGTAGTTAAGCGGAACTGCAATAGCTCCTGCCTTGAGTACACCGAAGTATACCGGCAGCCATTCGAGACAGTTCATGAGCAGGATAGCGACCTTGTCGCCCTTATTTACACCACGTGAAAGGAGGAAATTGGCAAAACGATTTGCCTGACGGTTAAATTCTTCCCATGTGATACTGCGGCGGAAGTCGTTTCCTGAGCCTGACTCAATAAGTGAATATTCTTTCCATGTAAAACGGCTTTTGGTGTCCGGAGGATTGATTTCCACGAGACTTACATTATCGCCGTATTCTTTAGCATTTCTTTCCAGAATTTCAGTAATTGGCATAGCAATGTTTTTTCCCTTCGTTAGTTTCGTTGTGTGCAGCCGCTTGGAAGCTGCAATCCTATTTATTATACCATATAATTCCCGAAAGCACAATATCTTTTTTCAATCTTTTTCAGAAAATGCTTGTGCTCAGGGTGATATATAGAATACGCAATTTGTTTGTGGTATATAGTTACAAACAAGTTGATAAAAAATTGTGCATTATTTTTGGTCGGATGAGCCAAATCCGATTGACTTTTTACAAAAATTCGGATATAATTAAAATGGTAATATGGGGCGGATTTGCCGTGTATTATACATTATGGAAAGATTTGGAGGATTTTTCATGCACAACAATCACAAGCTTGTCAAGAAGGCAGTATCTGTCTTTATGGCATGCGCAATGGCAGTTTCAGCATTTGGAGCTCCGTCTCTCGGTTCTGTATCTGCTGCAGGCACAATGTCTGCTGATCAGATCACTGAGGAGATGAAGATAGGCTGGAACATCGGTAACTCTCTTGATGCTACACCGAGTACATCTGACGTTACCAAACACGAGACCGCTTGGGGCAACCCGGTGGTAACACAGGAACTCATTGACGCTGTTAAAGCAAAGGGGTTCAACACCGTCCGAGTTCCTACAACATGGTATCCCCATGTAACAGAGGAAAACGGAACTTATACGATCGATCCGGCATGGCTTGACCGTGTACAGGAAGTCGTAGACTATGCGTACAAGCAGGATATGTATGTTATCCTGAATGTACACCATGAGAATTGGATCAACCGTGCAGACCTTGGTACTGCATATGATGAAATGTCTCCGAAGCTGACTCAGATCTGGCAGCAGATCGCAACACGCTTCGCTGACTACGACCAGCACCTCATTTTTGAGGGCATGAACGAGCCCCGTGCAAAGGACACTGACTATGAGTGGGGCTGGGGCGTTCCGGATGAGTGCTACGACGTAGTAAACAAGCTTTGCAACGATTTCGTAGAAACTGTACGTTCGGTAGAATCTCCTTATAAGGATACACGTCTGCTGATGATCCCTGGTTACTGTGCATCTCACGAGCTTCACGTAATCAGCGAAATTGATTTCCCTGAGGGTGACGAGTATGTAGCAGCTTCTGTACACGCTTATTCTCCTTATGAATTCACAATGGGCAAGGGCGATCACTCTGCCTTTACTGAAGCTTATGAAGCATCTCTGGACGCTGTTTTCAAGAACATCCAGTCTGAGCTTACAGACAAGGGTATTCCGGTTGTAATCGGCGAATTCGGTGCTTCTGACTATGGTTATACTGAAGCAAGATGTGACTGGGCTGAGTACTATCTCACATGGGCAAAGAAGCTGGGTATTCCCTGCGTACTGTGGGATAACGACGCAGTAGGCAACTCAGACGTAAGCGAATGCCATACATATCTCAACAGAGACACTTGTGAATGGTACGAAGCTGGTGGCGCAGTAGTTGATTCTATGATGAGCGTTCTGAATGACAGCTCTATCGTATGGGACTCTGAAGAGTACAAGCCCTCTTATGATCACGCTGATCTCAGCACTGGCAGCGTTATCTGGGAAGGCAACAAGACCATCACTGGTTCTTCTTCCGGTGTTGCTGTAACACCGGATCAGATCACAGCTGGTGAAATCGCTGTTAAGTTCACTGGTACAGCTCCTGTAATTGCTCTTATGGACAGCTCATGGGGCAACTGGACTGAAATAGGTCCTTACGAGGTTGATGAAGCTAATGGTATCGCTTACTATGACAGCGACGATATCGTTAAGGCTTGGGGCGGCGACGCTTCTACGATCGCAAGCCTGGCTCTGAAGATCACTTCCGGTGAGTGTACATATACACTTATCACAGCTCTCGGTGAAGCAACTATCAGCACAGGTACTAAGCCTACTGGTACAACAACTACAACATCCACAACTCCTGCAGAAACAACTACAACTGTTTCTACAGAGCTGCCTTCTGTAAACGGCAAGGCTTATACTCTGGATGTAAACACAATGTACACCTATTCAAAGATGCCTGAGGATGATCGTATGATCGGCTGGGCTTACACTGATTTCGGTATTCCGGAAGGCGAGAAGGTTCTTCAGGTAGATGTTGAACTTCAGGCTATGGGCTCATCTGTAGGTACATGGCAGGGTGCGTTCGGCTCATCTACAACTGTTGAGCCTGATTACTGGACAATGACTGACCAGATGGAACAGCTCATTGAAGATAAGAAGGGCACTATCACATGGGTGCTGGATGAAGCTACTTCTGAGATAATTGATCCTACAAATGCTGAGGCTAATGTAAAGTTCGGTGTATGGTGGATCGACTGTGATGTATTCAAGGTAAACACAGTTACGATCTACACAGACGGCAACGGCGGTTCTGAAAGCTCCACTGACAGCTCCGATACAACAACAACTACTACCACAACAACTACAACTGAGACTACAACCGTATCTACAACAACAAAGGCTCCTCAGTCCTCTACAACAATTGCTTCTTATGACAATATGTACGTTCAGATGGCTGGCCGTGATATGAGCGACAGCGAGTATCTCACAGCAGGCGAGGAAGTTTGCTTCGGTATTGAGTTCTACAATGCAACTGAGGAAATGCTGACAATGCGTGGTCAGTTCAAGCTCAGCGACGCTCTTGCTGAAATCGCTACTCTGGAAACAGAAGGCGAATGGGGCGTTGTATATGACCGTCTGTTCGGCAACGATATCTGGGTAGTAAACCCTGATAACCTTGTATTTGCTGCAAACAGCTCATTCCCCAGCGAAAACGTATTTGAAGACGGCGAGCTGGTATTCGAGTGCTACTACACACTGGCAGACGCTGATTCTGTAAAGGCTGCTGCTGAAAAGTACGGCATCGCTGCTCAGCAGAACGAGGCTGGCGACTGGTACTATGCTTTCCCGATCCATCTGGATAAGAGCTTTGCTGAGTGGGAATGGGTTGGTACTGATGAAAAGAATGTATATCCTGACGGTCTGAGCATCGTAGAGACAAGCTACATCTACATTCTGGCTGATGAGCCTGAGGATACAACAACAACTACTACAAGCACAACCACAACTACAACAACAACTACTACATCTTCTTCCACATCTTCAACAACAACAACATCCAAGACAACAACATCCACATCCAAGTCTACTACAACTACAACAACAACATCCAAGGATCCTGTATGGAACGACCTGATCGGTGATACAAACCTTGATGGCAAGGTAAGCGTTCTGGACATCATCCGCCTGAACAAGTACAATGCAAAGATCGTTCAGCTGAATGAACAGGCTCTCAGAAATGCTGAGTGTAAGTCTGACGGCGTGATCAACGGCAGCGACCTGACTGCTCTTATGCAGTATCTGGTTGATCTGGTAGCATCCCTGCCGGTAGCGTAATTTAATTTTACCCATCACAGAGCATGGGCTTATGCTCTGTACAAGGTTAAGGCTGCTGTAATGCGGCAGCCTGACGCCTTATAACAACACACAACACAAATACTATTGCTTTTGCCGCTGTACCGCAACATACAGCGGCACTTTTTTTGCCCTTTCATATTTCATATGGAGAAGCGTATGTGAATTATGGTTTAATATGCAAGTAAAATGATACAAAATACCATTGCTCTGTATGAAGCTATATGGTATACTTTGTATAACAGCTAAACCAATGTATACCTTATGGTCAGGTTATATTGAATAATGGGAGGTTAATATGAAGCTGAAAAGAATCGTTTCACTCATCGCTGCCGGATGTATGGCATTTTGTGCAGCTGCTGGAAGTATGCAGTCTGCATCCGCAGCAGGTACTCGTGTATCTGTACATGATCCGTCGGTGTTTAAGGATACAGACGGAACTTACTATGTATTCGGATCGCATATCGACGCTGCCAGATCGAATGATCTTATGAACTGGAGCGTATTCACCAATGGCTATACCGCAACCAATAATGCTATATTCGGAAATCTTTCACAGAACCTTGCCGGTGCATTTGCATGGGCAGGCGAAAATCTTGAGGACTGCGAGGGCGGATTTTCTGTCTGGGCGCCGGATGTTATCTATAATCCCGATTATGTTTGTCTGGACGGTTCAAAGGGCGCATATCTTATGTATTTCTGTACAACGTCTACTTATAAGCGTTCGGTGATTGCGTTTGCAGAGTCAAAGACTGCGGCAGGCCCTTATACATTTGTGGATACACTTATTTATTCAGGCTTTACGCCGGAGGACAGCTGGGCGACAAGCTCTACCAAGAATGTAAACCGCAAGTACACATCCACAAATGTTGATGAGCTTATTGCAGCAGGAAAGGTTACATACAATTCCAGTTGGTTTAGAGGTAATGACTTCAATAACCAGCTTTTCCCGAATGCTATTGACTCTACTATATATTATGATCCTGACGGCAGAATGTATATGACATACGGTTCATGGTCCGGCGGTATCTTTACTCTGGAGCTTGACAAGACTACTGGTAGATGTATTCATCCCAAGTCCGGCACGACCTCTGACGGCAGAATGGTTGACAGCTATTTCGGCACAAAGATTTCAGGCGGCTATGGTAAATCCGGTGAAGGTCCGTTTATTGAATACAATCCGGAGACAGGCTACTATTATCTCTGGGTGACATACGGCGGACTTACTGCCACAGGCGGATATAATATGCGTGTGTTCCGTTCTGAAAGTCCCACCGGTCCTTTCGTTGACGCAGCAGGTAATGCAGCTGTTCTGGGCTCAAATACCAATCTTGACAGCGTTGGTGTTAAGGTGATGGGTAACTATGAGTTCAGCTGCCTTGACACTGCATACATGGCAGGCGGTCATAACTCTGTCCTCTGTGATGATGACGGAAAGTGGTATCTGCTTTTCCATACTCGTTTCAACTATGGTAACGAATGGCATCAGGTACGTGTTCACTCCATGTACTTCAACGAGGAAGGCT
>JAZNOB010000130.1:0-3499 GCA_045580565.1 Ruminococcus sp. | reverse complement strand
TCTCCCTTTCACGTGGCTCGCTCAGCTCGGCAACATACCGGTAAAGCTGCTGAGTCTGCATACGGCTGTCGATTATCTCGTCAAGGTCGCTGCCGTCGTCAATGACGTCCATAAGTGTAAGCTGGTTTCCATCCTTGTCAGTCTCCAGAGTGTCGCTCATGTATACTGTATCAGAAAGCTTCTTCTGCGCACGGAAGCTCATGAGGATCTCATTTGCAACCCACTCGCTGCGGCTCTTGATAATCTTCTTCAGGAAGCTCTATTTCATCACCCTCGCAGCCAAAGAAATAGATGTGTATGTTTTCCCCATCCCATATGACCTTGTGAATAACGTTTCTCAGAGCTGTTCTCTTCTCCTCTATGGTCATAGAGTCAATTGCATACGCAGCCTTTGACATCATATCTGCAAGAATCTCAAAGTTTTCGTCAGACGAACTGTGACTGTTTGCAAGCGCAAGACATTCCTTAATCTGTTTTTCAATAGATTTAATTCTGGAATCAAATTTGTCAATCTGGTCAAAAACACGCTCATGTGCAGCTGTACTGTCAGTTTCAAGAAGTGACTTAACCAGCTTTTCGATCTGAGCTTCATACTTTGCTTTGGATTTTCTTAATTCTTTTAAATTGTCCTGATAGGTCTGGTCGTTGTAGTCCATATTCTGAATACCCTTGTGCATACATTTCATAAAATCAGAAGAGCTTTCTGCAAGACGTTTTACTTCCTGACAGATAAGCTTGTCAAGCTCATTTCCATTGGGACGCTTCATATCACATTTTGTGCTCTTGCTTTTTTCTTTTAATTCACAAAGATAATCATAGATAAGCTCTCCATCCTTGTTTCTTCGCTGTGTCAGCTTCGGACGCATAAAGCTTCCGCAATGCTCACAGAAGAGCAAACCTGACATCAATGCAACATTGCTTTTAGGCTTGCGATAAGATTTGGATTTATTCTGCTCAAGCAACTTCTGAGCTTCTACCCAGTCATATCCTCTAATGAGTCCTTCATGCTTTCCTACTGCAATAATCCAACCACTGATATTGTTGACTGTATTGGATTTTCCTGTTCTCTGGCTTGTTTTGTTGTATACCATCATACCGTGAATGCCGTCAAACTGCTCCTGTTCGGAATAAATCTCAACATCTACAGCAGTAAAGTAATTCCACGCCTGTTCATCAGCTATAAGATAAACCGGATTCTGCACAATATTCTTAATGGCAAATCGAGAGAAAGGATTTTTCTGTTTTGTCAGTATATCATTCTGAATTAAGTAAGTTTCCACTCCTGTTAAGGATTTCAATTCGAGGAATTTGGAGAATATAAGCTTTACAAGTTTTGCTTCTTCTTCAACAACTTCAAGCATACGAGCCTTTCTTGTTTTACCGTCCAGTTTGATACTGCCAACTGTTTCTGTACTTCTATAGCCTGTAGGAGTATTACCGCCAAGCCAACGACCGTCCTTTGCAAGAAACAGCATATTGTCACGGATACGCTCTGCAATAGTTTCACGTTCAAGCTGAGCAAATATCATTGTCATAGACATCATGGCACGACCTGTTGAGGTGTGTGTTTCATAATTATCGCTGATTGAAACAAAATCTACATGAAGCTTATCCAGTTCCTCAGTCAGCTTTATAAAATCAACTACGCTTCTGCTGATTCTGTCAAGCTTATAGCATATAATTCTGCTGATGTTATTTTTCCGGCACTCTTTCAGCATCTTTTGAAACTGAGGACGATTTGTGTTACCGCCTGAATAGCCTTCATCCTCAAAAACAAGAATGTCTTCATCTCTTACATTTGGAAATTTATCTTTCAGATATGTCCTGCATCCATCTATCTGACTTTCAATACTTTCGCCTTTGCCTGTAAACTTGGATTTTCTGGAATATATGGCTGTTTTTCTGAAGTCTTTCATACGCTTCTCCTTTTGGATGTGTTGATAAAGTTTTGTCACATTGCGGCTCTTGCCCTAAGACTATTATACCGTAAATTTCGTAAAATTGCAAACAGTATTTTCGTAATTAGCGAAAAATTCCAAAATTGAAGCAGACTGCTGCAATAAAAACGCCCTGTCATGGTGTATAATCATCATGCAGGGCATTCTTATTAACATTCATCAATCTGTTCGGCGAGGGCACAGACTGTCTTCAGGAATACTTTCACTTTCTCTGGATCTTTATCTTCCAGAGTGAGTGCAAGAATCTTTATCATATTGCTTTTGATTTCAGCTTCTCCGAATACCAGGTCGTCCAGACTTACACGAAGAATCTGAGAGATTTTTGCAAGGGTTTCCAAAGACGGAGAACGTGTTCCTCGCTCTAAATGCCCGATGTATCCTGTGGACAGAGAACAGTATTCACTGAGCTGCTCCTGCGTCATACGTGAAAGCTCACGATATCGTCTAATACGGTCACCAATTGCGATATAGTCAAGCTCTTGTTCCATAGTATCACTCCTTTGTATTATTATATCGCTTTTTTAGTGTAGATATAACGCACTGTAGGAACTATATTATATTTCTAAAAGACAGAAATTTTGTCTCATAGACAGAATATACTTGACAAATTGAACATAGAAGTGATATAATAATAAAAACGTCGATTGGAGTGATTCCTTTGAATTTTTATGGTGTGGGTGTAAGATTTAGTGGTACAAGTGAGAATTCAATACTCAAAAGCTGTCTTAAAAACGACTGCTGGTACATGGGATTTTCACAAGGAGAAAAATCCAGATATGACAAGCTCATTGAACAGGCAAAATGCGGTGATATCGTATTTGCAAAAAATTATCATCAGAATAGAACGGATTTTCAAGTAGAAGCAATCGGAATTATAACAGGAAAGTCATTGCCGATGGACATCGCAAAAGATTATCCAATGGGATTTTCTGTTATTTGGTTTAAGGTATTAGAGAATCCTGTATGCTTTACTTCTGATGAGGTGAAGTTAGGAGGTCGTAAGCCTGATACGATTTATCATGAGAAGGATACGGAAATGATTTCTAAAATCATGGAAATGATGAAATACGACTATGAAAGGGTCGATGAATCATAAAATTCAATAATGGAGGTATATTTATGTTTTGTACTAACTGTGGTAAAGAAATAATAGGTGGAGCTGCTTTCTGTACATCATGCGGAACGAAGGTAGAGGAAATACCTGTGAAAAACACAAATACAGCTGTTGCAGCTGATACGGCAAAGAAGAAATATCCCACGAAACTGGTTATATGTTCAATTCTTACAGCTGTAGTGCTTGTGATAATCGCTTTAGCTTTCGGCGGAAAGGGTTCAGACGGTAATGTAATTGAAGCAGATAATTATAATGGAATGTGCTTTAACTATGATCTTGAAGAATGGACAAGAAGATTCAATAGTGCTATGGAAATAATTGAAGATAATATAGATGTTGATGATATAAAGTTAAAAGAATCATCTTTTGAATTGGATAATAGTGATTATGATCCAACAAATGCCAAAATTGTACGTTATGTCTATAC
>JAZNOB010000129.1:0-7021 GCA_045580565.1 Ruminococcus sp. | reverse complement strand
GTCAAGCTGAACGGAGACGGTGATATAGGTCTTGGTACCGCCAATAAGGTTTATCATACAAATGCGACCTTTTTTGATTATTTCTCAGACTGGGAACTTGCCGGAAATCCTCTTATTGATCATATTACTTCCTATACTTATAGTAATGCAGATGGCACAACTAATAAGCCTATCTGGAAACTGACAGCAAATTACAATACAACAGGACCTTTTGCTACTGATTTTAATGTTGATTCTTTAGAGTCGATCGGTTTCAGAAATATTGGAAGTGCTGATGCTGTCATCAGAGAAATGGATGATTACGGCGGAGATAAGCATATTCTTCAGCTTAACCGTAATTCAGTTGCTGAATATCCTCTTCCTTCAGATGCTACGAATAAATATTTCAATGCGTCAATCTGGGGCAAAGCCGGTACCGCAGCTGAGCAGACTGTTACTGTTGAACTGTATTACCAGAAGGACGGCACTGAGCATATTGTTGAGCTTTACAAGACCTCATCAACATGGAGTGATAATTTTGCCAAGATGGACTTAGGCTCGTTCTATTTGCCTGAAGGTGCAACAAACGGAGCAATCCGCTTCTACGCTACAAATACCTATCGTCTTGATGATTTTGAGCTCCATTACGAAGGTAATGGTTCCACAATTGAATATGTCACAGAACAGGTGACTGAAACTGAGATATTCAATGAAAACGACATCGGTGGATTTACCAATGTAGGCGGTGGAGATCTTAATACAAGAGTTGGAAAAAATCCGACAAGCCATACTTCAGATGGTTCGGATAAACTGTTTTTCTATAATGGTGCTATTGCAGAGTATGAGCTACCATATGCTACAGGAAATAACATTTCAGTTTCTGCTTGGATAATTTCCGGTTCTGAAAAAGGCGGAACTATAACAGCAAATGTGTATTACAGAGACACAGATGGTGTTCAGCAGAGTATGCAGATAGCACAGTCTGAAACATATACTGGCTGGGGTTCTGATTGGGCAGAACTTAAAAGTGAAACCTTTTCACTTCCTGAAGGTTCGACAGATATCTCAATCAGATATAGCTGTGGAAGCAGAACTTTCTATCTTGACGATTTCGCTGTAAGCTATGAAAAATATGTTACAGAAGAAAAGACAATTGCAAGTGCTGATTTCGCAACAGGTGCTCCGTCGGATTATGGTTTTACCACAGTAGAGGTTGCTGGCGACAGCGGTAAGGGTACTCTCAGTATTTCAGGTGGCAAGCTGTATAGCTTCTTCCATAAGCCCGCAGTTTATACATTGCCTCAGGAAATGTTAAAACCCGGAACATACAAATTCTCAATGCAGATTACCGATACAAAATATGAACTCAGAAACGGAGCTGTATGGCTCTCAACAGACGGTGGTGTGACAGGTACTTCACTCACTTCAATCAGTATCGGAAAAGACGAAGCAGGTGATCCTACAGGTACTATGCATACCCTTGAAGGTGAATTCTATGTTCCAGTCAACGCAACAGAGGTAAAACTTTACTTCCAGACTTTTGATGCGTGGTGGCAGAGCTGGGAAGAATCAATGAACACCGATTCTGCTTACTATGATAACTTCACTCTTTCATATGATGCACCCAAGACAGTAGTTTCTGATACGGCGGGACCTGTTACTTCGTCAGTAACTGCTTCATATACACGTAATGATAAAATTGCGAATGATTATGCTGACTATGTGGGTGTTGCTCTCAAGGGAGTATCAACTTCTTCAGAAACTGCAGTAAAGAACTTTGACGGTATGGAGCTGTTTTTAAATATCAGCGACAGTTCAAAGCTTCAGGGTGCGAATACTTATTCAAACAAGGAAAACTATCTTATAGAAGGAAAGGCTTTTTCATACGGCAAGGTACAGCTTAAGGCTATACATTACAAATCAGGCACAAATGAGGTAATGTATGAGGAAATACTTGCTGAATACGAGCCCGGTACCATTAACATCAGCGAAACCTTTGCTCCGATTATCGGTTCAGACTCTACTTCAATAATTCTTGAGTCAGAAGATAACAGCATAGTTCTTGTTGATAATATCAATATCGGACTTCAGCTTATAAATACTGAAGGTTCGTTTGCAGAAGGCACAAACACTATTGCTTATTCTTATCAAGGTAATCTTTTCAATGATGCTATAAGCAGATATTACACAGATATTCTTGGTACGGAAGATACAATAATTCCTCTTTATTTCGGCTCAAACAGCTGGATGACAGGTAACGGACGTTATTTTGACGCTGAACGTCACGGCAGACCTTTGTTTACCGAAGCACAGATCGCTTCAGCTCTTAATGGAGATGCTGATGCGGTATATACCATTACTCAGAGTACAGTCACAGGAACTCCCGTAGATATTCTTGATGACGCAGGCAAAATTTCAGGCGTAGGTGCCTACATTATGCCTTACAGCCGTCAGTACTGGAATACTCTGTATGGATTTACCGAGCAAAGAGATAACTATCCTCACGGTTTCTCAAACAGCCGTGCTGTAGAAGGACTTGTTTCATATGATCCTTCAATGGATATTGTAATGCTTGACGGTACAAAAGTTGAAACTCCTTACTTTAATGATGAATTCATTGAGGGAGCTAATAATGCCAATGCTGTATACGGTGATGTTTACAGAGATGTAGACTTTGCGTTTGCATACAATGAGGAGACAGGCTACTACGAATTTGACAGTACACGTGCATGGTATGCAACAAGACTGACACAGAATCAGTCAGGCGGATACTATATGGATTACTACAATTACGATCATCTTGTTTCACGTAACGGAGATGATGTAATATATGCAGATGATCCGAATTTCAACTATATGGGCGTTAAGAAAGGTGATACAAAGTATGATGACGGTAACGGATCAAGCCAGACGATTTACCAGTTCTATCCCTTTAACTCGCCGATAACAAATGACCGTTTTGCTACCGAAAATCTTATGTTCGGAATGAAGCTGGATATTCCGTTCAATATGCTCACCAAGGAAGAGGAACGAAACAACAGTATGTTCAAGTTCTCAGGTGACGATGACGTATGGGTTTATGTAGACGGCAGACCGGTTCTTGATATAGGCGGTACCCATACTGCTGTAGGCGGATTTATCGACCTTAAGAACGGCTATGGAGTTGTTGGTTCAAGCTTTGCCGATTATACAGGTATTTCAGAGTCTGATGATGACGGCAACATTACGATCAGTGAAGGAAACCGCGGTGTTGATCAGGGCGTAACAAATACTGAAAAATCAGCCTTTGCACTTCTGGCTTCACTTGATGAAATATGCATTTCGCCTGATGTTGTCAAAAATCTTGCTCCCGGAGCTTCTACAGGTTTCGTAGACGAAAACGGCGGTGGTGGCTGGAGTAAGCGTGATTCAGTTGCATTTTTCGATGATAAGTTTACTCCACTTGATGGAGAGAAAATTGCGTTCCAGTATCAGATACGCAGACTTTCTGAGGGCGATGAGCTTGTTATTGATGTAAAATTCCAGAATGTAAATAACGTGCACGAAAATCCTGGCGAAAGTATATGTGTTACTTTCGATCTTACTCAGTTTGAACTTGAAGAAGCAACAGAAAATGTTGATCTTATGGAGCATGAGCTTTCTATTTACTATCTGGAACGTGGCCTTAACAGTTCGAACTTCAAGCTTGCATTCAATTTTATTGATCCGGCACAGCGTGAAGTTGAAAAGGAATGGGCTGACGGAAATTCAGAGCACATCAGCAACAGCGATTTCGTTAATGTAGAACTCTGGCGTACTGAGCCTGAAGAGGGTGAAACATCATTTGTTTTCCCGAATAACGATTATGCTCTTGTACGAGCAATTGCTCATCAGAATGATACTGAATCTGTAACCTCTAAATTTGTTAAGCGCAACGACCAGGTAACAGTACAGTTCAATATGAACGACAGCGGAGTTGACTCTGCAACAACGCTTACCCTTAACAGTATGATTCTCTCGTTGGAAGCTTATCGCCAACTTAATGCATCAGCTCTGGGTATGACCATTTACCTTAATGATGTTCCTGTATCACTAAATACAGTAGATGTTGACGCAACTGATGATGACGACGGCGACGGAAATGTTCTTGATCCCGGTGAGTTTTATAATCCTGCCGAAGATGATGCAAACTTTACGGCTGTAAGAGATACTCTTGTAACATATGATGACGCAGGCGAGTTTAACTATACAGCAATCAAGCTTCCCGAAGCGGAAAATACTGTAGTAAAGATTGTGTTCAGATCAAAGGCAGATGATTCTGCGCCTGATATTACAAAGAACACATGGGGATTTGCTACTCCAAACACATGGCTTGTTGAGGCTTATGGCTACGACAGAACAGAAGATAAATTCTTATCTGTTTCTGATCAGAGCGTACTCAGCAAAGTTATTCTTGATTATATTTCTGTTGCGGGAGAATATCCTGTAACCATTCAGTCATCTGATATGGTTATTGCCATTGCAGAGACAGTAAGACAGGCACGTGATTCAAATAAAGTAACTTACTACTACGCTCATAACTATTTAGCATATGCAGTTGCATCGGATATGTCGTTAGATATGGTTTACACATATAGTAGTGAGCGTACCATTGATACATGGAAGGGTTTGTGGAACGGACCTTTTGCATCAAAGGATTATACACAGGATCTTAACGACGTAAAGCTAACCACACATACCACATCAGTTAAATCTGCTACATCTGCGGATAATAAGATTTATCTTATAAGATATCAGAACGCTAAACCATATGATGCAATAGGCAACGGAATAACCTGTTCGGCTCTTATGGATTGTATCAGATATTCTGCTCCTGTGCAGATAGGCGGTATGGAGGTTCTTAACAACGAAACAGGCTGGAAGACCCTCTGGAATAATATCGTAGAAAGCGCTACACTTAACGGAGTAACTTATAATTATCGATATTTTATTCGTGAGGTAGGCGCAAACAGTACTTACGGAGCACTGCTTTCAGACTACAAAACAACATATTATGATGCTGAAGGCAACGAGATTCTTCCTACAATCGTAAAAATCAACGGCGAAGATGTATCACTTTACTCTATCGATAATATCGATCCCACAAGCAAAAAGGGATATGTGAAGATAGTTAACAACCCGATAACCAATGCAACTGTTATTAAGGATTGGGCTGTTGAGGATGAAAGTGATAAGATTCCCATTGTTGTAAAGATTTACGGAGAAAATTCTGAAAACGAAGGCGTGATTACAGAAGTAGCAAAGCTTTCACTTACGGAAGAAAATGATTACACTGCTGTAATTGAAGCTTTACCTCTTTATGTTGATGACAGCAATCCTGAAACAAAGGGTAAAATGACATATTATGCTTCAGAAGAAATCAGCGGAAAATACAGGGCAAGTTATAATTCCAACAGCGTTGTGAAATCACTGAACGGCTCTGATATTACAGTTTATCCGCTGAATAAGGCGACTGACGGTACAGGTACACTTTCAATTAAGGTTATCAACCAGGTGGAAGGCTTTGTGCTTGATATCAACAAGGTCGATGAGGACGGAACAACACCTCTTCAGGGAGCTGAATTTGTACTTTATGAGTATGATGAAGAGCTTGATCAGTGGGTTGTTGTCAAGGATAACGCACAAACTTCTGATGAGCAGTCGGTATTCAGCGTAACAGGTAACGGTGGAAGTACATTCAAGAGTTCATCAATATTCGGACCAAGCCTTAATCTTGTACAGACTCAGAAAAAGGCGACAGGTATTGTTGTAAACCATAATTTTACAGAAGATGGTCTGAACAGTGATGTTTTCACATTTACAGGTATTGATAAAACATCAAGTGGCTATGGCACAATGACATATAATAATGAAACTTTGACGCATTGTGCTAAAATCGGAAGTGAGCAGAAGATTAACTTCACTACTGAAGATGAATGTAAACTGACGCTTGTTATAAAAACTAAGGAAGACAAGGTATCAACAGCAGGTATCTCTGTTGACGGAGTAAAATATGCAGTTGATACAACAGCAAGCGACAATCTGATAATTGTTGATAATCTTTCAGCCGGTGAGCACATTATCCAGAAAAACGGAAGCGGTGACACTTATCTTTATCTGATTGAGCTTGATTACACTTCATCAGGAGCTTCCACAACACCTAAATACGACAAGAACAATTCCGAAAACTTTATGAAGGCATTGAGCGAGGACGACAGCTGGTTCAGTTCAGCTGAGGGTATTCAGCTTGCCGATGATCTGGTTTCACTTCAGATTACTCCTTCGGCTTGTGAATGGGGACTGAAGCTTGCCACAGATTATGGTTACGGCGGTTGGCAGAAGAGAACTGATGACTACTTGCCGTCAAGCTGGTGGTATCACGCAACTATTGATAACAACATCACCACAGCACATATCCGTTATCTTGCAAGAGCTTACCGTGTTACTGGAAATGAACGGTATAAACAGAGTGTTATCATGGGTATTGAATCTCTGCTTAATTATCAGTATGATAACGGAGGCTGGCCGTCTATATTTGCTCTTGACGGAGAATGCCCTCACACTACATATCAGTCACATATCACATACAACGATAATGCAATGATACGTGTTATGGATATATTGCTTGAAGTAAGCGACAAATCAGGCGATTTTGCAAATATCGTTGACAGTAATCTTGCAGAGCGTGCAAAATCCTCTGTGAGAAAGGGTATCGATTGTATTCTTGAAACTCAGATTGAGCTTGACGGCACGCTTACTGCATGGTGTCAGCAACATTATGAGGACAGTAACTATCCCGCTCCTGCACCGGCACGAGCCCATGAGCTTGTTTCGCTCAGTGCAAATGAAAGCGTCGGCATAATTGACTTCCTCAATAAAGCTCTGAAGGACGATTACTTATCGACAGACGGTACAGATTATACCAAGGCGGAAATTGAAGCTTCTGTAGAATCGGCTGTACAGTGGATAAATGATGTCTGCATAAAGGGCTATACTTACAATAAGAGTGCTCCTGAGGGAGAGT
>JAZNOB010000128.1:0-6923 GCA_045580565.1 Ruminococcus sp. | reverse complement strand
TTCCTTATTCCGTCAAGAGGACTTTTCGGCTACAAGAGCGAATTTCTCACCGATACAAAGGGCGAGGGTATCATGAACAGCGTGTTCCACGGATATGAGCCTTACAAGGGCGAAATTCCGAGAAGAAATACAGGCTCACTCGTTTCCTTTGAAACAGGCGAGGCTGTAACCTATGGTCTCTACAATGCTCAGGAAAGAGGCGCACTCTTTATCGGCGCAGGTACTCCTGTGTATGAGGGCATGGTAGTAGGCTCATCTCCCAAGACAGATGACCTTGTGGTAAATGTCTGCAAGAGAAAGCATCTTACCAATACAAGAGCAAGCGGCAGTGACGATGCACTCCGTCTCGTTCCTCCGAGAAATCTCAGCCTTGAGGATTGTCTGGAATTTCTTGCAGAGGATGAGCTTCTTGAGGTAACACCCCAGTCTCTCAGAATCCGCAAGCAGGTACTCAGCAACCAGCTGAGAGCCAAGCAGAGAGGCAAGAAGCAGTAAGATAGATTAAACAATCGTAAAGCCTCCCTTGTTAAAGGGAGGGGGACCACTGCGAAGCAGTGGTGGAGGGATTGCGGAGTGATATGCAGACTAAAACTTCAGCGTTTTGCTTCGATGACCAATCCCTCAGTCACGCCTTCGGCGTGCCAGCTCCCTTTCTCAAAGGGAGCTATAAGCGGAAATATAGTTTCAACCCCAAATTCAGAAAGGAAGAATATTATCATGAGAAATATTACAAGCAAACAGCTCTGGGCAGCACTTCTCACAATGGCGGCAGTTCTGGCAATGACAGGCTGCTCCGGCGACGGAAATGACAACGCTACAAGCTATACAGAAGCTACTATCGGTATCGTTGATACTACCGAGGAATACGTTTCTGATTCTGATTATCTCTATATCAAGAATGAGGACGGCACTATTGCGATAAGCGGCTATACAGGCAGCAGCGCAGTAGTAGAGGTTCCCACTCAGGTTGACGGCATGACCGTTACAGCTATCGGCGACCACGCATTCGAGGCTAACTGGGATATTGAGGAGATCATCCTGCCTGAAGGCATCACATATATCGGCGAGAGCGCATTCATGGACTGCGGCAATCTCAGCAAGATAAACATTCCGGAGTCAGTTACAACTATCCGCCGTGCAGCATTTGCCGGCTGCTCCGTTCTGGATAATGTGACAGTTCCTGCGGCTGCGGCTGTTATCATGGAGGAGACCTTCAGCGGCTGTGCAAGCCTCAAGAGCCTTTCCATCGGCAGCGGTACTGTTGTGTATGAGAACTGGGGTCTTGACAAGGAACTGATGCCTGAACTGGTCATCACCTGTCCTGACGGCTCCAAGGTAAGTGAATGGGCTGCCGCAAACGGCTTCGAAACAGCGGCTCTGTCCTGATAGAGAAAGGAATAACTGGTATGAATAATCTGAAGAGAATACTTCTGGTTCTTACAGCCGCTGCAATGACACTTTCATTCTGTGCTTGCAGCGAAGACGAAACAACTGAGAGCGTATCCGGCACATCCGCAGCTGAAAGCACAGAGGCTGACACTGAGGATGCTACCGAGGCTGAGACAGAGCAGGCTACAATACAGGTTCCTATTCCGCAGGAATACGACGGTACTGAGGTTCCCGACGCTGCTGCACAGGTAATATCCGATTACTTCACAGCTATCATGAATCAGGATTATAACGCATATAAGGCTTGCCTTGATCCTTATTACTTTGAGGTGTACAATTCATGGCTGGACGGCTCCTTCGGTTACGGCATGGAGACATCCTTTGAGGGCGTTCACCAGAATGTTATGAATGCGGCAGTTTCCGCAAACGGCGAACAGGCTGTTACAGATATTGCTGTAACAAAGCTGGTGCTGGCAGAGAATCAGCCTGATGAGGGCGAGGAGATGGATGATATCATCGACTCTTATCTTGCAATGTACGACAATGCCATCGGCGAGGGCTTCACAGAGGAGATCCGTGCGCAGTGTGATGATATCATAACTGTCAAGTTTACAATGTTCGCTGACTGCGACGGCAAGGAGCTGGAGATCATGACTGAAATGGAAATGATAATGACGGTCTACGGCGACGAGTATAAGGTAATTGGCTGATAACTGTACGCAGAAACAGGGGTTTGTAAAAAATATGTCCTTTGTAAGCGGAATTTCAGCACTTTACTTGACAACAGTAAAAAAAGGGCGTATAATAAACTTTGTGAAATATATAACAAATATAGGGGAAGAAATTCCCGTGTGATCTTTTGGAGGGATATGCAATGAAGAGAGTTTACAATTTCAGCGCAGGTCCGGCTGTACTGCCGGAGGAAGTGCTCAGAGAAGCAGCAGAGGAAATGATGGACTACCGTGGAACTGGTATGTCCGTTATGGAAATGAGCCACAGAAGTGCTGCATATCAGCAGATCATTGACGAGGCTGAGGCTGACCTGAGAGACCTTATGAATATTCCGGATAACTATAAGGTACTGTTCCTTCAGGGCGGCGCATCACAGCAGTTTGCAGCTATCCCTATGAATATGATGAAGAACGGCAAGGCTGCATATATCGTGACTGGTCAGTGGGCTAAGAAGGCTTATCAGGAAGGTCAGATCTACGGCGAGGCTGTAAAGGTTGCTTCTTCCGAGGATGAGACATTTTCCTACATTCCGGACTGCTCCGATCTGGATATTCCGGAGGACGCAGACTATGTTTACATCTGCGAGAACAACACTATCTACGGTACAAAGTTCAAGACTCTGCCGAATACTAAGGGCAAGCCGCTGGTTGCAGACGTATCTTCATGCTTCCTCAGCGAGCCGGTAGACATTACAAAGTACGGCGTTATCTGGGGCGGCGTTCAGAAGAATATCGGTCCGGCAGGCGTTGTTATCATGATAATCCGTGAGGATCTGATTCCGGAGGAAACTCCTGTTAAGAATACTCCCACAATGCTCAAGTGGAAGACACAGGCTGATAACGGCTCTATGTACAATACTCCGCCCTGCTACGGTATCTATATCTGCGGCAAGGTATTCAAGTGGATCAAGAAGATGGGCGGCCTTGAGGCTATGAAGGCTCACAACGAAAAGAAGGCTGCAATCCTCTATAACTTCCTTGATGAAAGCAAGCTCTTCAAGGGTACAGTACGTGCAGAGGATCGTTCCCTCATGAATGTTCCCTTCATCACAGGCGACGCTGACATGGACGCTAAGTTCGTAAAGGAAGCAAAGGCAGCAGGCTTTGAGAACCTGAAGGGTCACAGAAGCGTAGGCGGCATGAGAGCTTCTATCTATAATGCAATGCCTATCGAGGGCGTTGAGGCTCTGGTTGCCTTCATGAAGAAGTTTGAGGAAGAAAACGCATAAGCCGGAAAGGATGTACATAAATGTTTACCATTGAGACACTCAATAAGATTTCTGCGATCGGTACTGATCGTTTTGGCGCTAATTACAAGGTAGTTGACAAGGCAGAGAATCCGGACGCTATCATGGTTCGCTCCGCTGCAATGCACGATATGGAGTTCGGCTCAAATCTTCTTGCAATTGCAAGAGCTGGTGCAGGCGTAAACAATATCCCTGTACAGAGATGTGCAGAGGAAGGTATCTGCGTATTCAACACACCGGGCGCAAACGCAAACGCTGTTAAGGAGCTGGTTCTCACAGGTCTGCTGCTGTCAAGCCGTAACGTATTTGGCGGTATGAAGTGGGCAGGTACTCTTGAGGACGGCGAAACATCCGTTGCAAAGCAGGTTGAAAAGGGCAAGAGCCAGTTCGTAGGCCCTGAGATCTCTGGCAAGACACTGGGTATCATCGGTCTGGGCGCAATCGGCGCACTGGTTGCAAACGCAGCTATTTCCCTTGGTATGAAGGTTGTTGGTACTGACCCGTTCCTGTCTGTCGGCGCAGCTCTGAGACTGAAGCCGCAGGTTACTGTTGTAAAGTCCAATGACGAGGTTTTCGCAGCAGCCGATTATCTGACACTTCATGTTCCTTACAACAAGGACACAGCTGAAATGATCAATGCTGAGACTATCGCAAAGATGAAGGACGGCGTTCGTGTACTCAACTACGCAAGAGGCGAGCTGGTAAATGATGACGATATGCTGGCAGCGCTGGATTCCGGCAAGGTAGCTTGCTACTGCACAGACTTCCCCAATGCAAAGACTGCAAATGCAAAGGGCATTGTAGCTACACCTCATCTGGGTGCGTCTACACCTGAGAGCGAGGACAACTGCGCAATCATGGCAGCTGACGAGCTTATCGAATATCTGGAAAACGGCAACATCCGCAACAGCGTAAACCTGCCTAATGCAGAAATGACAGCTGTAGGTACAAAGGTATGCGTTATCCACAAGAATGTTCCGGCTATGATCGCAGCTGTAACAACTGCTGCTGCAAGCAACGGTCTGAATATCGAGAACATGGTAAATGCAAGCAGGGGCGACTTTGCTTACACAATGCTTGACCTTATAGGTGAGGTTACTGACCATATGGTAGAAACTCTCAGCCGTATTGAGGGTATTATCAGAGTAAGAGTTATAAAGTAAATGCAGAATGAGTTACCATGAAGGTATGCTCCTGCTGATATTGATATTAGAGGGAATGCTTCGCCGCTTCATTACAACAGAGATTCTGGAGTGCGGAGCATCTCTTGTATTTCCGGAAAGAAGCCGGCATGATCTCGCCCTTGTTTTTCTTGTAAATCTCGCGGTGAATCCGGCGGCGGTATTTCTTGATTTCCTGTTCCGGCAGAGCTTTCAGAACGTATTTCTGTGGGTGCTTTTCCTTGAAGCGGCGGTGTGGCTTACGGAGTCGCTTATATACAAACGCTGTCTCAGGAGAAAAACTAACCCGTTTCTGTTCTCCTTTGCCCTGAACGGCGCATCCTTCGGGATAGGACAGCTTTTGCAGCAAATATGATATAAGGATGTTAGTATGAGGAATTTGTTTAAGAGAGCGTATAAAGCAATAACAGCTCTTGTGTTAGTGGTTACAATGCTTTTTTCAGCAGGAATATTTACGCCTGCGGAGACAGAGGCAAATGATATTGGTATTCCAGTTACATACCTAATGGATCATCCGCGGGGTGAGATAAACACTTACGGAGGAAGTGTCTACGGTTACACCACTGATTATATGAAGGGCGGTCCCATGGAGATCCAGTGGCATGTAGGCAACGGCTGGCATATCTATGCAACCATGAGCTATTATGTATATGGAATTACGTGGTACTACTGCATAGACAGCGACGATGGTGATGTGTACGGCTGGATCGACGGTGACTATATTGATTTCTACGATAACAGCGTCAATGCCATTACAAGCGTTTACAGCATTGATCCCAGAAGAGGCGAGATAGACGGAAACGGTATATATGGATATACATGGAATTACGTAGTCTATGGCGGTGCACAGCAGACTGAGCATAAGGTTCAGGATACATGGCATATTACAGCATATAGCACCTGCTATTCCCACGGAGTTACATGGTACGAATGCTGGGATACGGACGACGGCGACTACTACGGCTGGATAGATGCAAACTATCTCAGCTTTTACGACGAGCTGCCGCCTCCTACCGAAGCACCCACACCACCGCCTACTGAAGCAACGACAAAGGCGACTACTACCGAGGCAGCAACAGAAGCTGCGGCTGTTACAGAAGCGACTACTGTCACTACCGAGCCTGTAACCGTTCCGGCAGTCGTTATGACCACAGTTACTGCTGCAAGCGAGGCATCCGGTACAGGAATCAGTATGGTGGTTATAATCGCGATCATAGCAGTGATAATTCTTCTGCTGATAATAATTGCAGTTCTTCTTATAATTCTGCTGGTGAAGAGATCAAAGCCTGCGGAAAATGCAGGTATGCAGCCAGCACCTCAGCCAGCACCGGTATTCTGCCAGAACTGCGGAGCTGAGAAAACAAATCAGGGCGGTATCTACTGCGAAAACTGCGGCAAGCCATATGATGCCCGGTGATCCAGTGATATAAATAATATTCCAGAGTAGAAAACGGTGCGTTAAGTGTCCGGCGGACGGGGAGTTGCTGTCGGGACGAAAGGGCGTGAGCCTTGCGGTGCCGTATTCGCATCCCGCTGAATGTTACATAAGAATATGAGAGCCTTTCACTTTCGCTCCGGAATCTTATGTGCATGAAGCACGATTTTTCAGGAGGTATGAAAATGAAAGGCTTTTTATCATCATTCAGAATTTCCGCAAAGGAATTCACAAATCTGCGCTCAGTAGCAGCAACAGCTGTACTTATCGCAGTATCCATGGGTATCGAAATGTTTGCAGTAGATGTGGGCGTAATACGCCTGAACTTTGCATTTATTGCAATTGCAGCGATCGGTATGCTTTTCGGGCCTACCATGGGCTTTACGGCAGGTCTTGCCTGCGATATCGTGGGACATCTGGCGCATCCTGTAGGAGCATTCCTGCCGGCATATACTCTTGCGGCTGGACTTCAGGGACTTATCTACGGCGTGACGCTCTATCACAAGACCGAGTGGCGAAACTTCGGACTTACAAAGAAAAAGAAGCTTGATGTGACCATGCTCATCCGCATAGTCATCGCAAGACTTCTGGATATCTGCATAATCAACCTGATTATCAATACAGCGCTGAATCTTCACTATGGATTCATACCGGAGGAGGCATTTGGTGCGGCGGTCATTGCAAGATTGGCGAAGAATCTCATAGAGCTTGCGGCGGATATTCCGCTGCTGATAATCGTTCTTCCGGCAGTGCTGATGGCGTATAAGAGAGCGTTCGGCACGGCAGGAAGAAGGGCTGTGTAAATTGTAGTTTAGCGTGCAAAGCAAATGCGCAAAGCGCACCGCCCAAGGCTCCCCTTAGTAAGGGGAGCTGTCAGCGCAGCTGACTGAGGGGATTGTAAAAAGCGCAGTAACGCTGAAATTTCAGCCTACTTTTCTAC
>JAZNOB010000127.1:0-7298 GCA_045580565.1 Ruminococcus sp. | reverse complement strand
AGTAACGCTGAAATTTCAGCCTACTTTTCTACCCGCAATCCCCGACCTCACGCCTTCGGCGTGCCAGCTCCCTTTCTCAAAGGGAGCCTTATGCGGTGCGCTTTGCACTTTTAATCGCACGCACGACTTTAACGCCCCTTGAGGGGCACTTGTGCCGCACTTACCAGACGCCGCAACTAAAATGGGGTGGACTGCGGTGCAGCTGGCGCCAGCTGCAAACTACAATTTACAATCCCTCTATTTCCATATTGACCCGAAACAAAAAATAGTGTATAATATAATAGTATACAACGTGCCGGAAGGAGGTGCTGCTGTGCTTTACGGTAATGAATCTATGCTCTCTGCCCTGCGCAGAATGACTGAGGGAAACAGACTCGCTCAGTGCCTTTTGTTCTACGGTGATAAAGGACTTGGTAAAAAAGCTATCGCTAAATGGTTCGCACAGCGGCTTCTCTGTTCTTGCGTCGGTGATAAGCCATGCGGCAAATGCAAGAATTGCAGGACTATTGAAAAAAACGTCCATCCCGATGTGATATGGGTGCCGCACAGCGGTAAGCTTCAGGGCTTCTCCGTTGAAACTGTCAGAAGCGTCTGCTCCGAGGCTGTTATTGCTCCCAACAGCGGCGACAGAAAGATATATATTTTCGACGACTGCGACCGGATGGATGTACGTGCTCAGAATATCCTCCTGAAAATAATCGAGGAACCGCCGGCTTTCACCTATTTCATATTTACCGCCGGCTCACGTCAGGCTCTCCTGCCTACTATCATTTCCCGTCTTGTACCATTCGCAGTTTCTTCATGCTCCGAAGCTGAGGCTCTTACTGCACTTTCCAATATGGGCTTTATGCAGGAGGACGCTCAGGAAGCGGTTGCCGCTTTTCATGGAAATATCGGCAGATGTATCGGATTCCTTGAGGATGAAAACGTGAAGCAGATGGTCTCATTGACAAAAGAAGCCGTCCGTTGTATAATAGATAAGCGTGAATATGACCTGCTGAGAATATTCTATGACGCAGGAAAGGACAGGGACAGCGTGCGCTGGATGCTCCATAATCTGGAGCTGGTTTTCAGAGACGCTCTTGTCTTTCGGCTGGGTCAGGATATTTCCGGCATAGGCTGCGACCCTGTAGGCGCCGGTATGCTTGCTGGCAGACTATCCGCCGCCAAAGGTCAGCACTATCATAAATGTATCGGAAAAGCTTATGAAGCCGTAGACGCTAACGTCAATCTTCAGCTTGTACTGTCTGCCCTGTGCGCTGAGCTTATGGGCGGAAAATAGAAAGGACTTTATATATGGTTGATATTATCGGTGTTCGCTTCAGATCCGGCGGCAAGGTTTATTACTTCGCTCCCGGAGATATTCAGGTGAAAATCGGCGAACAGGTGATCACTGAAACCGCAAGAGGTCTTGAATGCGGTGAAGTTATGATCGCCAATAAAAAAGTACCGAAATCTGAAATTTCGGCACCGCTTAAAAATGTAATAAGGATCGCTACAAAGGATGACCTTCGCACTGTTGCTGCTAACCGCAAAAAAGAGGAAAGAGCAGCAGCTGTATGCGAGGAGAAGATCGCTTTCAGAGGTCTTGATATGCAGCTGGTGGATGTTGAATGTACCTTTGACAACAGCAAGCTGCTGTTCTACTTCACTGCGGAGAACCGTGTTGACTTCCGTGAACTGGTAAAGGATCTGGCTGCGGTTTTCAGAACACGTATTGAGCTGAGACAGATCGGCGTACGTGACAAGGCTAAAATGCTGGGCGGACTCGGTATATGCGGCAGAGAGTTCTGCTGTAAGGGATATCTTGCCGACTTCCAGCCCGTTTCCATAAAGATGGCTAAGGAACAGGGTCTTTCCCTGAATCCCTCAAAGATCTCCGGATGCTGCGGCAGACTTATGTGCTGCCTGAAGCACGAGCAGAATGCCTATGAGGATCTGCTGAAGATAACTCCGAAGAACGGCGCAATCGTTGCCCTAAGTGACGGCACAAAGGGCAAGGTGGTTGAGACAAATCCCCTTACCGGTATGCTGAAGGTCCTCACCGACCAGTCAGAGATTCCGGTTAAGACCTCACGTGATGAGGTTACAGTCCTGAAGGACAGCCGCATCAAGGTAAACCACGAGGAGCTGAAGGCTCTCCGTGAGCTGGAGGGACAGTAATGTCCGGCGCAGCACCTAAGGTAAATTATCAGGTAAAGATGGAACAGACTATAAAAGCTCTGCCAGAGGGCAGAGTGCCGGTGCTGTTCCTTCACGCCTGCTGTGCTCCGTGCAGCAGCTATGTACTTGAAGCTCTGAGCCGGTATTTTGAAATAAGGCTCTTTTTTTATAACCCCAACATCCAGCCGATGGGGGAATATCAGCACAGACTGTCCGAAGTAAGACGGCTTATTTCACAGCTCCCTCTTGCGAATACTGTAGATGTCATTGACGGAGACTATGAACCGGAACGATTCCTGAGCCTTGCAAAGGGTCTTGAGCGTGAGCCGGAGAGAGGCGAGAGATGCAGAAAATGTATCGCTCACCGCCTTGAGGAAACTGTAAAGGCGGCTGCCGCTGCCGGAGCTGATTTCGTAACCTCTACCCTTTCCATCAGCCCTCATAAAGATGCGCCCTTCATCAATGAAGCCGGAAGCCAGCTTGCAGAAAAATACGGCGCAGTATGGCTTTACTCGGACTTCAAGAAAAAGGGCGGCTATAAAAGGTCTATTGAATTGTCACGTGAATATGAGCTGTACAGGCAGGATTTCTGCGGATGTGTATACAGCAAGGCTCAGCGTGAACGTGAAAAGGCTGCTCAGTCCTCGGAAAATAATCCGCACTGATAGAGCACTCTTGGATTCTTCTCCCAGAAGGCGTAACGCTGTGACGGCATATACATACGATAACATTCAGGAAAACGGTCAAGCAGGGGTATCATCCGCATATAATTCCTCACATCCACAACACGTCTCTGTACGCAGTATTTTACGGCATTATTCAGAGTATATGCAGTTCCGCCTGCGTTCTCGTGAATCACTCCGAGTACTGCTGACGAGGCTTTCAGCATATAGTCATTCCTGAGAAGGAAACAGCGGGAATTATACCTGTCACAAACGCATACGACTGCATCCGCAGCTTCGGCTATGCTGTACATAAGCTCCCTGTCGCTGCCGCCTATGCTCCTTTCATGTCCGGCATGAGGTACGGCGGCTATTATATGGACATCCGGCAGAAAACGCTTCATATATAGAAGCAGTTCCCCTGCCCACAGGTCAACTCCTCTTGCCATGCCGGTTATAAAATATCGTGCGCCTCTGTCATAGGCGTCGGCAGTCATCATGGTGAGAAGTGTTTTTACTGAATTGAGAGTTACCGCATCAGAATGCAAAGGAGCGTCGAGAAACTTTTCAGTTCTGTGCCCTGTAAAGCATACGGTTTCTGACCGGTGCTCAAGAAACGACATATCGTTGTATTCATCTGCTCTCAGGAGCCGGGGCATTGTATCTCCTCCTTTTTGGTAATCTATCTCTAATTATTATAACTCATTTTGCCTGACATTGCAAGGGCATATGCGCTTCTGTCAGGCTGAAAGAAGGCTTTTTATGAAGAAATTCCTGCATCGTGCATGGGCTGAGGTCAGCCTCGGCGCACTTGCGCATAATATCGGAGCTGTAAAGGCTGTGCTGCCGGAGGATATACAGCTGATGGCAGTCGTCAAGGCTAATGCCTACGGTCACGGCGATGAGGCTGTATGCCGTAAGCTCTCTCAGCTGGGCGTAAACTGGTTTGCTGTATCCAATCTTGAGGAGGCTCTTTCCGTCCGTAAGGTCTGCCCTCAGGCTGAGATATTTATTCTTGGCTATACTCCGCCTGAATGTGCAGCTGATATTGCAAGACATAATATTATTCAGGGCATCGTTTCAACAGAATACGCCGAGGAGCTGTGCAGCTTCGCTGACGCTCCGGTAAGATGTCACATAAAGCTCGATACAGGCATGGGCAGAATCGGCTTCAGAAGCAAGGATGCTGCTGAATGTACTGATGAGCTGCTGCCGCTGTTTAAGATGGATAAGCTGAAGATAGAGGGACTGTATACCCATTTCGCCGCAGCAGATTCTCCTGTTGAGGAGGATGTGCATTACACTGACATTCAGGAAAAGCGTCTCTTTGATGTATACGATATGCTGGCAGAAAAGGGCTATAAGCTGCCTCACGTCCACTGCATGAACAGCGCAGCAAGCGTGTACAGACCAAATGTACGCTGTACACTGGCACGTGTGGGAATCGTAATGTACGGTCTGTGCCCCAATTACCCTGTGCCGGTTCCGGTAGAACTGAAGCCGGTGATGACATTTAAAAGCGTTATTTCTCAGGTCAAGAGCGTTTTCGCAGGCGACTGCATAAGCTACGGCAGAACCTACACTGCCGAGGAGCAACGCCGGATCGCTACTGTTACTGTGGGATATGCTGACGGTTATGCAAGGCTTCTTTCAGGCAAGGGAAAGGCTCTGGTACATGGTACCCCCTGTCCTATAGTGGGCAGAGTCTGCATGGATCAGCTTATGCTGGATGTTACTGATGTAACTGCTCCGGTACAGTCCGGCGATGAGGTTACGCTGTTCGGTGACTGCGAGATAACCGCTGACTGGCTGGCTGCTCAGTATGGTACTATTGGCTATGAGATAATCTGCGGCATTTCCAAGAGAGTGCCCAGAATAGTTGTTGAATAAATGACAGAAGCCGCTGCGAGGAATTGCAGCGGCTTCTGTTTTATAATAAATAAAAAGGACTGCCGCAGCAGTCCTCTCTGAATCAGGTCGATTCTTATTCAGCGTTATCGATATAGTTTACGATGTCGCCAACTGTCTTGATGTTCTCAACATCCTCATCCTCGATCTTAACCTCAAAAGCGTCCTCAACAGACATTACCAGGTCAACGATGTCCAGAGAGTCTGCACCCAGATCATCCTGAATGTTAGCCTCCATTGTTACCTTGTCTTCCTCAACGTCCAGCTGATCTACGATGAGTTCCTTGATCTTGTCAAATGTCATTTCTAAATTCCTCCATATATTATTTTTGATTCATTTACATGAATCGGGATTTATATAATCAGCGTGCTTCTGTAAACACACCGATTTTCCTAAACTTAGTATACCGTTCTTTTAGTAAAACGTCAATATCTTTTTGAGTTTTTTCTTCCGTTATTTTCACCAAATATTCCTTCATGTTTTCTGAGATTTTGTCCAAATCGTTCACCATGCCGGTATCTGACTCGGATATTATGGCCTCAGCTACGCCGAATGCAACCATGTCCTCGGCTGTAATATGAAGTACCTCGCAGGCTTCCTGTTCTCTTGCGGCGTCCTTCCAGAGGATAGACGCTGCGCCTCTCGGTGAGATTACGGAATAAAGTGCATTCTCAAGCATTGCCAGTGCGTCGCATACGCCAAGCGCAAGTGCGCCGCCGCTGCCGCCTTCGCCGAGAACAACGGATATAATAGGTGTTTTCAGAGACATAAACTCAGCAAGATTTTTCGCTATAGCCTCGCCCTGACCTCTCTTTTCCGCTTCAACTCCGCAGAATGCGCCGGGTGTATCAATGAAGCAGATAACCGGACGGTGGAACTTTTCAGCCTGCTTTGCAAGTCTCAGTGCCTTGCGGTAGCCCTCAGGATGGGGCATTGCAAAGTTTGACTTCATGTTCTCCTCAATATTTCTTCCCTTGACCTCGGCAATAATAGTTACCGGTCTGCCGTCAAGTCTGCCGATGCCGCCCAGGATAGCTCCGTCATCGCCCACGCCTCTGTCGCCGTGCAGCTCGTAGAAATCCTCGAAAATCAGCGGAAGATAATCACGTATAGTCGGACGGTTCTTATCTCTGATAAGAAGCTGTCTTTCCCATGCGGTTCTGGTATTTGTTGTTTCCATATCAGCACTCCTCCTTCTTGGGCTGGGCTGTATAGCCGTGAAGCTTCAGCAGATGTGACAGGGTGCTGCGCATTTTTCTGCGGCTTACGATCATGTCAACATATCCGTGCTCCAGCTGAAATTCCGCAAGCTGGAAGTCATCTGGAAGATGCTGGCGAATAGTGCCTTCAATTACACGTCTGCCTGCAAAGCCAATGAGAACCTTAGGCTCTGCAATTATTATATCGCCCAGCGACGCAAAGGATGCTGTAACGCCGCCTGTGGTGGGGTCTGTCATAACTGTTATGTAAAGCTGTCCTGCTTCGCTGTGCTTCTGTACTGCGGCAGAGGTCTTTGCCATCTGCATAAGAGAGATAATGCCCTCCTGCATTCTTGCGCCTCCTGACGCCGTAAAAGCAACTACAGGCAGCTTATGCTCTGCGGCATACTCAAAGGTTCTTGTGATCTTCTCGCCGGCAACACTGCCCATGGACGCCATCATAAAGCGTGAATCCATGACCAGCAGCATTGCAGGGCTGCCCTTGATGGTGCACTTGCCTGTTACTACAGCGTCGTTAAGACCGGTCTTAGCCTGAAGCTCAGTTACCTTTTCAGCGTAACCGGGAAATTCCAGCGGGTCTGCTGAACGCATATCCTGATAGAATTCCTCGAAGGAATCAGCGTCTGCTGTGATCGCAATACGCTCCGCAGCTGTCAGTCTGGCATGATATTTGCAGTTCGGGCATACCTTTCCCAGCTCTGTCATTTTCTGCTGAGGCGTTGACACGCTGCAGCGGGGACATTTGAACATCGGTACATCAGGTGCAGCAGGTTCTTCGCCGCCCAGACGCTTGGTTACCGTTTTGAATAAATCTTCTAACATATCATTTCACCGTTTACAGCTGCATTTGCAGTCTGCGTACTTCCTTAGGATTTTTTCAGCTTCTCAAGATACGAGGTCAGGTAGCTGTTGTCATAGTCCCCTGCCTCGAAATCCGGATTCTTCAGCAGCATCATCTGGAAATCAATATTCGTATCAACACCCTCAACGATGAACTCTGCCAGTGCCCAGCGCATCTTCATGATAGCCTCCTTACGTGAGGGCGCATGAACTATGAGCTTTGCGATCATTGAATCGTAATAGGGCGGGATCGTATAACCCTGATATACTGCGCTGTCGATTCTTACGCCGGGACCGCCCGGTGTATAGAGCGACTTTATAGTGCCCGGAGAGGGACGGAAGTCCAGCTTCGGGTTTTCTGCATTTATGCGGCACTCAATGGCATGACCTGTTAGCTTTATATCCTCCTGTGCAAAGGGCAGTGCCTCGCCCTTTGCAATACGGAGCTGCATCTGTACAAGGTCTATGCCTGTTACAAATTCAGTTACGGGATGCTCTACCTGA
>JAZNOB010000126.1:0-2725 GCA_045580565.1 Ruminococcus sp. | reverse complement strand
GAGCTGTCAGCGAAGCTGACTGAGGGGATTGTGTTCAGCGAGTAAGACTGAAAATTTAAGTTTGCTTGCTTTTGCGCAATCCCCTCCGTCACGCCTTCGGCGTGCCACCTCCCCTTGCTAAGGGGAGGCTTATTTGGTTTTATTTATTTTAATTGAGAGGAGAAATAACCATGCCGATCCGCTGGGGAATATGCAGTACAGGCAAGATTGCAGAGACCTTTGCCGCTGCACTTAATTCAGTTGACGAATCCATATGCGCAGCAGTAAGCTCACGCAGCCTTGAAAAGGCAGAGAAATTCGCCGGAGAATACGGCTTTGAACGGGCTTTTGGCAGCCTTGAAGAAATGCTCTCAGATGGAGATGTTGATATAGTCTACATCGCAAGCCCTATGGCTTGTCACTATGAGCACGCAAAAACAGCAATTCTTGCCGGAGCAAACGTCCTCTGTGAAAAGTCCGTTACCCTTAACTGCGAGCAGCTTTCAGAGCTTCTCACGCTTGCAAGACAAAAGAGAGTATTCTTTATGGAAGCCATGTGGATGAAATGCCGTCCCTCGTTCCTGAAAGCAATGGAATGGATAAAGGACGGCAGAATAGGCAATGTTCAGATGATAAAGGCTGACTTCTGCAACAGTGTTACCTTTGACGAAAACGACCGCCTGTTCATACCGGAGCTTGGCGGAGGCTGTCTCCTTGACCTTGCAGTGTATCCGTTCACACTGGCAGAAGCTGTTTTCGGCGGTGTACCAGATAGAATATGCTCAAAGGCTCGCATGGGCAAAACGGACGTTGACTTTGACATGGCAGCCATCCTTGAATATGAAAACGGATTTGCAGCAGTAACCGCAGGCTTCGACGCACAGTGCGGCAATAATGCTGCTATAATAGGTGATAAGGGTCATATCGAGCTGGGCAACTGGTTCTTCTGTACCTGCGACGCAGTGCTGTTTAATGAAAATAACGCTGTAGTCGAAAGCTTCCATCAGGACAATCTCTGCAACGGCTACGAGTACGAGATAATGGAGGCAAACCGCTGTCTCAGTGCAGGACTTCCTGAAAGTCCTCTGGTACCTCATGAGGGAACGGCGAATGTCATGGAAATGATGGACGAATGCAGGAAACAGTGGAAATTCCGGTTTCCTGAAGAAATGTAAAGGAGAGAATTTTATGAAAAAACTGATCGGATTTTTAACGGCGGCAGCAATGCTCGCTGTAAGTGTACCGGTATCGGCAGAGGAATTTACAGGCATACTTGATACGTTTGAAAGCGTTATACCTATCGACGAAATAAATTTTCCCGACCCTGCATTCCGTAATTATATCAGCGAAAAAGTTGACTATATTGAAAAAGACGGATATTTAAGCGAATCAGAGATCATACATCACGCTACCCATTTCAATCTCTATAATCTGGGAATATCTTCTCTTGAAGGCATCCAGTGTTTTCCTTACCTCGAGGTTCTTCATGCTCAGGTGAACAATCTTACAGAGGTGGATCTCAGCAATAATCCGGAACTGAAGGATGTGTGCCTTAACAGCAATCAGCTTACATCTATTAACGTGAAGTACAATCTGGAGCTTGTTGAGCTGGAAATAACGAATATGGATATTCCGTCAATCGACCTTTCAAGAAATTCTAAGCTTGAAGTACTTGTCTGCGATGATACGCTTATCACAGAACTTGATGTTTCCAACAACCCTGAGCTTACTTATTTATCCTGCGGCGGTCTTGGACTTGAAGCCCTTGACCTTTCAAATAATACGAAGCTTCAAACCCTTGACTGCGCCGAGGGTAATCTGACAGAGCTTGATGTTACCTGCTGTCCTGAACTCAGATATGTTGAGCTTTACGGAAATCAGCTTACTGAGTTTGATGTGTCGAAGTGCCCGAAGCTTGAGACTCTGGGACTTCGTGAGAACCTGCTGACGGAAATTGACGTATCTGCAAATACGGAGCTTACAGATCTCAATATACTCTACAATCAGGTGAACTCTCTGGATGTTTCAATGTGTCCTAAGCTTGAAAATCTCTATGCCAGCAGAAATAATTTCCCTTATGTTGACGTAACAAAGAATCCTCTGCTGCAACGTCTTGACGTAACTCAGATGGATATTACGGAGATAGATGTTACCCAGAATCCGCTTCTGGAAAGCCTTGATGTCGGCGGCGAGATAACAAGCCTTGACCTTTCAAAGAACCCGAAGCTCACACGTCTCAACTGCACAGGGCTTCCTATAACCGAGCTTGATCTGTCTGCCAATCCGCTTCTGGAGGAGCTTTATATTGACTCTACTGATCTTTCTGCTATAGATCTTTCAAAAAATACGCTTCTGGAAACATTATGGTGCAGAGGTGTACCGCTTCAGTATCTTAATCTTGAAAAACTGACTAATCTGTATAGCTTTTATGGACCGGACACCGGCGTAGCAGAAACTAAAGTTACAGGCAATACCTTTGACCTTGCGGAGTGTCTTTCAGATGACGTTGACTTTTCCAGAATTACAGGCATCGAAAACGGAAGTCTTAACGGAACTGTTGTGACTGTATCCGGTCCAAGAACATCTGTAATCTATTACTACGATACGAAAAATGAAACAGCAGGCGATATAAAATGCTACGTGTTGCTGAATGGAGTTACACTTACAAAGGATAACCTTACGTCTGTTGAATCCGTTGTATATACAGGTGAGGAGCAGAAGCCTGAGATAACGATGATGTGCGGAG
>JAZNOB010000125.1:0-3497 GCA_045580565.1 Ruminococcus sp. | reverse complement strand
CGTACCGGTACGGTTATATCCATACCCGGCAGAGCGGAGCCGCTGCTTGTACAGGATATTATGCGTGAGCCAAAGACTATAGAGGTGACTATCGGCATAGTTGATGAACGTATCGCTGAGGATGTGCTACACGCTTTCTGCAGACCCGGCAAGCTGCTGATCAGTACGCATCCTAACTTGTACTACAAGGTGGCTGTGATGGAGCAGGCGGCATCTGAGCCGCTGTCAAGGCGTTTTTCCGAGGTGACTATCACTTATACAGCATCAGCCTGCAGGTACAGACTTGACGAGCCGGTATATAAGCTCACTGACCTTGCTGAGAGCGGTACTCTGGCGACTGGTACATATGAGTTTGCAGAGACTTATCCTCACTCTGACGAGCCGTCTGAGCCGCAGATATATTTTGCCACTCAGCAGGATGCGCTTGCAGATACTATCGCCGCAGAATTTACCGTGGACGGCGGCAGCTCCTTTATCTGCCGGAATCTTGCAGCCGGCACAGTGTACTGCATCGACAGCGAGAGACTGTCCATGTATATCTACGGTACTATTGACGCTGAGGGTAATGTAACCAAAAATCCGGTCTTTGAGGATGTCACCTATAAGACCGTGGGAACGTTTCCGGAAATAGGGTCACAAAAGCGGCATACTATCGGCTACAATGGATATATAACCGGATTTGCGGTTAAACCAAACAGGAGATGGAACGTATGAGCACAGTTATACTGATCGACAAGTCTGTGAGACAGGCTGACTTTTTTGACGAAAGCGGCAGGATACGGAATCTCGGACGAGTGGTAAGACCGCTTGTGTGCACCTGCACAAAGGAGCTGGGCGGCACATTTGAGCTGTACGCTGAGTTTGTTGATCCGGATGATGATACAGCAGACTGCCTCTCCGGAGATAATTACATAGTCGCACCAGTGCTGGGCAAGTGGGACAGCTCCGGCAAAGCAACACGCAAACAGCAGATATTTTTTATTGAGTCGGCGGAAAAGACCACCGATGAAAGCGGCATAGTGTACATTAAGGCATACGCTAAGCAGGCATTTTATAAGCTATCCTCACGGCAGATGCTGAAAAGCTACTGGGATCAGTGGCTTGCTGGATTTGATTTCCCGTGCGACGCAGCCCTCAGACAGTTTGCCAATACCGGTGTATGGGCTTTTGAGGTAGGCGCAACTGATATCTATGATCGGAAGAAATTTCCATACGAATCGACCGTCAGCTATGTGGGCGCTATTATGGATGAGACTGGCATCATCCGGCATTACGGCGCTGAGCTGCATCGGGATAATTTTTACTTTTCCGGCAAAAAGCAAAAGGAATTTTCTTCCGGCTCCGCCTCTGAGCCTGCGTTCCGCTTTTTTGCGGGTAAGGAGATAAGCGGTATCACCGAGACTATCGACTATACCGGAGTTGTAACAGCCCTGAATGTAGTGCTCACAAACGGATACACACGCAGGCTGTACGTAAAGCCTGAAAGAATCGGACTTGCTGACGGCATCGAAGCCTTTTACGAATCCTCAGCAGAGACGGACGTGGAACGTATGGCAGAAGCTGCCGCCTATTTTGAAACGGTAAACCATCCGCAGGTGGCATATGTGATACAGATTAACGCTCTCAAAAAGTCCGGACTGTACAAGGATATCTCAGGGCTTGTTAACTGTGATATCGGAGATGTAGGAATAGTTGAGTCCAGATCACTGCGTATAAGCACAGCCCAGAAAGTCACACGTACCGTTGAGGATGTACTCGCAGGTGAGTACACTGAGATAATCCTCGGCAACATACCGGGCAGTATCGCACGTGCTGTAAATAATACGGTAGTTATCGGCGCAGAGACGTCTGAGTTGGACGTCTCCGGCTGTGCAGGCTTTACCGCTGACATTACAGTAGCCGGCGGCAAAAATCGCATCCTGCTCCAAGGCTATGAGCCGGACGGCAACAGCTCCGGCTATGATGTATATGTAGATACAGGCGACTTGTACACGGCGGTGCTGTCGGAGTACAGCAACCGGACATTGGCGCACATATATCCCTTTGACGGCAGCTATACTCTGAGCTATCATGCATTTGGTACAGCTCAGTCCGACAGGATATCAGGCATTGCGATACAGGGTGCAGTAGGTGCAACATCCGTGCATATCGACAATGTTGTATTTAATAGCAGCACCGCACAGATAGGCACAAGAGTCACCATCAACAGTGGCGGCTATCCTGATTATACGCCGTTGCTGCCAAGCTGCGCAACTATCACAAATATCACCATACCGGACAGTGTGCGCTATATATCGCCCTTTGCATTTGTGGGCTGTCTCGGACTTACTGACGTATATTTCGGCGGCAGCATTGACGAGTGGCTGAACATCCAGACTGCGTCAGATCCTGACGGTGACGGATGGCAGAGTGTATACAATATCACAGTGCACTGCTCAAATGGAGATACAATACAGCCGGGTAATCTCGGCGAAAGGAGCTAAATTATGAAAATCACGATCGACGAAAATCGCAGGGTGTTGCCGAAAACGGTGATACTGGGAATCTGCGGAGAAATCGCCGCAAGAACGCTTACCATTGAAGCTGCCGAAGTTGATGGCGCAGCTCTGTATGTAATGCGGTTTGCAGTGCCCTCCGGCGTAGTCTACGAGACAGAGATAAGCGGCGGCAGCGTAACTGTTCCGGCGGCGGTGCTTGCCGAGACAGGCTGCGGACTTATGCAGTGGGTAGCAAGGAGCAGCACCGGACAGCTTATAGCAAAATCTGAAACAGTCGGATATGCTGTTATGCAGTCGGTTGGAGACGAGACAAGCACTCTGCCTGCTCCGGAGGATACTCAGTCAGCCATAGACCGCATCAAGGAGGCAGCTGACGAAGCTATAGGCTCGATCTCCGGTCTGGTACCGGAGGACGGCTCCATCCAGGAAGTCATCGACGCCCGCACCGGATATTTCAGCGACTACACATTTTCGAGTCTCAACCAGAGGCTTAATGCAGAGTTTAGTGCGTGCGTGCGGCAGAATACTATGGAAAAGGCTCTGAGCAGTGCCATACAGACAGCGGTAGATACAGCGGTGATAACATACTGGTATGATGCAAATGGCGTGAGACAGGGCGCAATTCTTTACGGCAGTGAGGGTCAGGCGCATAATGGAAGTGCCATTGCTTTAGGAGGTCGTTGCATAACTACTGGCGAATATGCAGTAGCGGAAGGGCTTTATACACGTGCATATGGAGATTATCAGCACGTTTTCGGAAAGTACAACATTGAAGACCCAAATAGTCAATACGCCCTGATAGTGGGTAATGGTGTTTCTACCGCAAGGCAAGCTAATATTTCCACACTCGACTGGAACGGCAATGGCTGGTTCGCCGGAGATGTAACGGCAACAAACAAAGACGGTAACTCTGTAAGTCTCTGCGGGGTCTCCTCCCTCACCGCCTCCACCCTCGGCACACCTCTGAAGAAAAACCTCCTGCCCTATCCGGCGAGTGTT
>JAZNOB010000124.1:0-19485 GCA_045580565.1 Ruminococcus sp. | reverse complement strand
CAGTTTGTTTATCACTGAGCAATCCCTCCACCGCAGCAAGCTGCGGTCCCCCTCCCTTTAACAAGGGAGGCTTATGATGCACGCTATAACTCAACGATAAACTACAATTTACCTAAGCATCCGATACAGAACCTAAAAAGAGCTGCCGCACTTTAAAAAAGTGAGGCAGCTCTGCTGTTGTATTAACTGGGTACAGCTGTATTTCTGCGGTAGGCATTTGGCGTTAGCCCTGTGATGTTCCTGAACTGCCGGAGGAAATACTTATCGTCCTCATAACCGCATTTATAGGCAATAGCCGATACGCTGAGTGCGGTAGTGGAAAGAAGATATTTTGCAAGTGAAACCCTGCAATGTATGATATCCTGATGAAAGCTTATTCCGAATATCTCCTTGTAGGTTGCACGGAAATGACCATAGCTCATGTGGAAGCTCCTGCATATTTCTTCTGCGTTCCATTCCTTCTGCGGCTCACGGTACAGCTCGCTGCGCAGCTTCAGGTACTCTGTATATCCCATATGCTTCCTTCGGTCAGACAGTGAATTTATTTTCTGTACGATTTCCTCGCTGAGGGATTTTACAGCGTCCTCGAAAACAAAATCATCAGAAGGTATTGTGATAAAGCTGGTTACAATGGAATCGGCGTCACAATTTTCACTGTACAGCGGCGAATGGCGTATAAGTGCTTCAAGCTTATCGCTGATCAACATAGCGTCACGTTCCCTATAGTTTCCGGCTGCCGCATATACATACAGCTTATCAGAAAGCTTGGCGCACAGCTCGCTGCTGCTGCCGGCGCTGTTTTTCAGGGTCTGCGCTATTTCCATATCCATGCGCACAGAGACAGCTTTATGGCTTATGCTGCTGTCATCGGAAAAAAGCTCTGTACGTATCATTACAAGAAGTATCCTGTCATTGCCGGAGGCTGATGTTACAGAACGTCTCAGTTCATTTCTCAGACCGTTTTCATTGTAAAGCCCTGTAATGGAATCATGGAAGGAAGAAAGATTCCTGCATTCAAGAAGTGTGTTTATATCATTTTTCATCCGGAGGACTTCAAGAGCATTGGATGCTATCTTCAGCCAGTCACGGAAAATAAGGTCGTATCCGTCGGGATCATCATACTGAAGTATGAAATATCCCATTTCCTTACCTGAAAAGAAGATAGGGCAGAAGTAAAGAGCATTGACATAGCCTGAGTGTGGTATAACATCGGGAAACAGATCAAATTTGTTGTAGAACTGCGGTTCATCAGAGTAGGGCTCAGGACATATTACCGTATAACACGCCATTGCTTCATTATGTACGGCAGAAGCAGCACTGTCTGAAAGCTCGGAGTTGCACCAGTCCTCATAAAGGCACAGATATATCCCCTTGACTGAACGTATCAGATATGCAAACTGCTGGAGTACATTTATATAATCTGGTATGGAACGGCAAAGGGCAAGCTGCTGCTCAAAGTTGCCCACAAGGTTGAGATGGCTGTAAAACTGCTCACGGCGGGCATATGAAAGCTCCTGTGACAGTAATGCGCTGTCAGTTCCGCAGCTGCAGGTGTTGCCGTGAACGATATAGCCTGAAAGAGATATTTCATCGGGCTTTGTACCTGTGATCATTCCCCATAGGGTGCTCATTGCCTTTTCGCCAACAGCACGTCTGTTTCTCTGGTATGTAGTGAGTACCGGAGCGTGATAATAACGATCGCCTACATATTCATAGCCGATAACTGTCACATCATAGGGAACTCTTACGCCGTGTTCAAGAAACGTGTCGCAGATACCGTATGCCATATAGTCATTGACGCATATGACTGCCTGAGGCATTCTTCGTTTTCCTGTTATATATTCTATCGCAAGCTCTGAACCGGAATTCATCCAGAAGTCACCGTAAATAACTTTACTCTCATCAAAGGGTATGCCATGTGCAAGGAGAGCGGACTTATAACCGCTGACACGTTTATGGGAAGTCTCGATATGCTCGTAGCCTGTCAGAATGTCAATATCTGTGAATCCATGAACCTCAGTCAGATGGCTTACAGCGTCTCTGATATCAGTTTCTACATCATTGTCGATACAATGAAATCCAGGCAGTTCCGCACCGGTAACAACAACAGGAGTTCCGGTACAGCTGACTATATGCTTGAAAATATACTGCTGCAGTTCCTGATTAAGTATAGATTCAGCTGTAAGAATAAGCCCGTCAAGCTTCTTTGAAACTATGAGGTCGTATATTTTATTCTCGACTTCAACGTGGGCATAGTATTCTGCTGAATTGTAGATGTTTGAAAAAACAGCAACATCAGCGCCGTATCTGGCAGCCTTTTCAATAATGCCTTCCAGAAGCTGCTTCTGTTCATTCTGGCAGGCACTGGCAGTTATAACGCCGATAAGCTTTCTCTGCTTTTCATCCTGCATATGAGAGCCTCCCTTCGTTTTTTCTTACAATTATCATACCACATTTATCCTTGTGAATCAAGAGAAAATCTTCATTTTATCCACTGAATCTGCAAATTTTGAGTTGATGGAGGTCTGCCTTGGTATTATAATATATTTAGAGAAAGCCGGCAGGCGTTCTGATATTTCCCCTATAAGATTCCGTTTGTTGCCGCAAGCGGTTCTTATTTTTTATACAGATATTTGAATAAATGGTAAAAGCTCTTCATTTTGTCCACCGAATCTGCAAAATGTGGGTTGCTGACGAAGAAGTCAAAGCGGTATAATATAACCATGGAAAACGTTCGTGATAAAAAATATCAGCACGAAGCATAAATTCACAGCATGAATCTGCATCGACGCAAAATCATTTTACAGTATAACGTCTGTGTTATTTGTCCGAACAGAATGTTGATATTTACAAGGGAGGAAATAATATGAACCTTAGAAAAACGGCTGCTGCAGTTACCGCTGTAGTATGCAGTGCAGGACTGGCTGCGTATCTTCCGTCACTAAGCAGTACTGTAAGTGCGTCGGAGCTTGTTTACAACGATTTTGAAGTAAACTATGACGGCTGGTATGGTAATGCTGACGCAGTAAAGCTTACTGCAATGGCGGGAGAGGGATACAATGAAACAAGAGGTATGATTGTATCCGGAAGAAGCTCTTCTCAGGACGGCGCCTGCTCCGAAAAGGGCTTTTACCTTGAGGGCGGTACGGAGTACAGCTACAGCATGAAGGTGTACAGCGAAACGGATGAAACATTCAGGCTTTCACTGCTGTGCATAGATATGGAAACAGGCGAGGAAACTGTTGCAGAGCTTGATGCCGTACAGGCAAAGGCAGGAAAGTGGGCTGAACTTTCGGCTGATTATGAAGCTCCAGAAAACAGCTATGAATTTCGTCTGACACTGACTACAGACAGTGCAAATGATTTTACCTTTGACGATGTAAGAGTAACTACAGATGAGAAGACATATCCGGCAGCCGTATCTGCCGCTGCATCTGACCTCGGTCTGAAGGACGCTTTCGGCAAGTACTTCAGAGTAGGCAACATCCTTAACGGCGGCACTGTTAAAAATTCTACTATTACAGCAAGTGTTCTCAAGGATTACAACAGTATCGAATGTGAAAACGAAATGAAGCCGGATGCTACAATGGTACAGTCCCAGTGCAGCGGAACAAACATTGGTGTTACCATCAACAGCGCAGCTTCGATCATGGACTTCTGCGTTCAGAATAGCATTCCTATGAGAGGTCATGTTCTTGTATGGCACAGTCAGACTCCCTCATGGTTCTTTAAGGAAAACTACAATGCAAGCGGCAATTGGGTCTCAAAGTCAACTATGAATGCCCGCATGGAAAGCTACATCAAGAATCTTTTTGCACTTATTGAGACTCAGTATCCTGAGCTTGACCTTTATGCTTATGACGTTGTAAATGAGGTCGTAAGCGATGACTCCAACAGAACTGCAAACTACGGCGGTGCAAGAGAAGCTGGCGACGCAAACGTTACTAACGGTACATCTGCATGGGTTTCAGTTTACGGTGACAACAGCTTCGTAGAGACCGCTTTCACATATGCAAGAAAGTACGCTCCTGAGAGCTGTAAGCTTTTCTACAATGATTATAATGAATACTGGGATCACAAGCGTGAATGCATATATAATATGTGTAAGTCGCTCTATGAAAAGGGGCTTCTGGACGGTATCGGAATGCAGTCCCATATCAATGCAAATTATGACGGCTTTTCAGGCGTTTCAAACTATACAACAGCTCTGAAGAAGTACGCATCTATCGGCTGTGAGGTTCAGATAACTGAGCTTGATATAAGTATTGAGGGCGGTACGTTTACCCTCGATCAGCAGGCAGATAAGTACAAGGCTATCTTCCAGGCTGCAATTGATATCAATGAGGGCGATTATCCCGGCAAGGTTACGGCGGTATGTATGTGGGGTCCTGATGATGCCAACACATGGATCAAGACTGAAAATGCACCTCTGCTCTATGATACAAACCATAAACCCAAGACTGCATATACGACCCTCATGTCCATGATCCCTGAATCTGAATGGGTAGTTGGCGGCTATGAAGGCGGCGGCAGCACCGTTATAGAACCCAATGAGTACGGCTGGTACTTCCAGGACGGATTCGAGGGAACTACCGGCAGCTGGCAGCCCAGAGGAAGTGCGTCTATTCTTACAAGCGGCAGAACAGCCTATGTAGGAGCTGAAGCTCTTCTTGTTCAGGAAAGAACCTCTGCATGGCACGGTGCATACAGGACTCTTAATTCCAAGGCATTCGTTCCCGGTAATGAATACAGCTTCAGCGCAAATGTAATGTACTTCGACGGAGACGCTACAGATACATTCTATATGAAGCTTCAGTATACAGATGCAAACGGTGAAACACAGTATTCCACTATCGCTGAGGGAAAAGCTATAAAGGGCGAATGGATGCAGCTTGCTAACATGAATTACAAGATTCCTGCAGATGCAACCAATATGCAGCTCTATATTGAAACTGCTGAAACAACTAATAACTTCTACATCGACGAGGTTATCGGTGCTGTAGGCGGAACAGGTATCCTGGGTGCAGGTCAGCCTGTGACCATTACTCCTGGTGATGTAAACTGCGACGGCAGTATAAACATCTTCGACCTTTCACTTGCAAAGAACGGATTCAAGAAAGGCTTTGACAGCGCAGCTGAACAGACAGCTGCTGACGTTGACCAGAGCGGCGTAGTTGATACTACAGATCTGAGACTCCTTCAGGAGTACATTGCACACGTTATCACAGAGTTTCCTGTCGCTGAAAGAGTTATAGATACAGCAGCCATGGAACAGCTTTTTGCTTCTGTAAATGTAGCGTCCAGCTATAAGGAGGAGGGCGAGAACAATCCTCTCTATACACAGCGCTTTGGTGCTGACCCGGGCGTTATGGAATATAACGGCAGAGTTTATGTTTACATGACAAACGACGTTGTTGAATATAACAGCGACGGCAGCGTTGCTGAGAATACTTACGGTCTTATAAACAAGATCAACTGCATCTCCTCTGACGATATGGTAAACTGGACAGATCACGGTGCAATTCAGGTTGCAGGCTCATCCGGTGCAGCTAAATGGGCTAACAACTCATGGGCACCATGTGCAGCACATAAAAAGATAAACGGCAAAGAAAAGTTTTTTCTCTACTTCTGTAACGGCGGTAACGGTGTAAGCGTTCTTACAGCAGATTCTCCTACCGGTCCCTGGACTGATCCGCTCGGTAAGGCTCTTATTGACCGTTCCGTACCAAACTGCGGAAATGTAACATGGCTTTTCGATCCGGCTGTATTCGTAGATGATGACGGCACTGGCTACCTCTACTTCGGCGGCGGTGTTCCCGAGGGAAAGAACTCAGATCCCGGCACAGCAAGAGTAGTACAGCTTGGTGATGATATGATAAGCATTGTCGGAACTCCTCAGACTATCAATCCTCCCTACCTGTTTGAGGATTCCGGCATAAACAAAATCGGCAATAAATACTATTACACTTACTGCTCCAACTGGGACACATCGGGCAACTCCTACGGTCTTACAAGCGGTGCTATTGAATATATGGTGAGCGACAGTCCTATGGGTCCCTTTACATACGGCGGCGAGCTGTTCAGAAATCAGGGCGTATTCTTCGGACATTACGGCAACAATCATCATTCAATCGTTGAACTTAACGGTCAGCTTTATCTGTTCTATCACTCACGTCCGGTTGAGGCGGCAATGGGCATCAGCGGCAACTACAGAAGCCCGCAGGTTGACAAGATCACCATGAACGGTGAAAAGATAAATAGTGTAACCGGTACAATGGATGGTATTGCACAGCTCAAGAAGCTCGACCCTTATGCAAAGGTTCAGGCTGAGACAATGTCCAATCAGGCTGGCATCAATGTAAGCGGTCTTGGCGATACAGTAGTAACTGAAATAGACAAGGGCGACTGGATCAAGGTTTCAGGTGCTGATTTCTCAAAGGGTGCTTCAAAGCTTACTGTAAGAGCAGCATCACGCTCTGGTGCGGCTGTCAAGATCTGCACAGGCAGTCCTTCCGGCAAGGCTATCGGTTATGTTGATGTTCCCGCAGGAGACAGCTTCTCTGAGCTTACTGTTCCGGTAAACAGCGTAAGCGGCTCACAGGATGTATACTTTGTATTCAGCGGTTCAGTGGAACTGGACTGGTGGAGCTTTTCATAATACAGCTAATTTCATATACAAAACCCCATAAAATGCAAAGCAGCCATACTTTTATCAGAGTATGGCTGTTTTGCAGAAATTCAGAGGAGTGATACTGTATGCACATATTTCCAAAGAGATTATTCAGATCTGCTGCAGCTGCGCTTACTGCATCGGTTACAATGATCTGCATGGCAGCGCCCAAGCTTCCGGTGAATGTATCAGCAGCGGATACCTGCGTTATTGATACAGCGTCAGAATATCAGACCATTCAGGGCTTCGGCGGCATCAACCATCCGGAGTGGATCGGCGACCTTACCAGTGCGCAGGTGAAGAAAGCATTCGGCAATGGCGAGGATGAGCTGGGTCTTACCATACTTCGTGTATATGTCAATGACGACAGCAGCCAGTGGTCAAAGTCTGTAAATGTGGCAAAACAGGCTCAGGGTCTTGGAGCGACAGTTTTTGCAACACCGTGGAATCCTCCTGCGAGTATGCGTATTGACGGTGACGGCACCGTTACAGGCGGCAAATATCAGCTTGACGATTCCAAATATGCTGAATATGCAGCGCATCTCAATAATTATGTCAAGTACGTGGAAAGTCAGGGGGTTGATCTTCATTCCATTTCCGTGCAGAATGAGCCTGACTTCGCTGAGGGCTGGACTTACTGGAGCACAGATGAGCTGACGTCGTTTGTTGCAGAATATGGTGATGATGTTGTTGCCGGTACTAATGCAAAGCTCATGTCTCCTGAAAGCTTCCAGTACAGAAAGGATATATACAATTCAATTCTCAACAACAGTGCAGCTTACAATAACACCGACCTTTTCGGCACACATTTCTACGGTACACAGCGCAGCCAGATGGATTTCCCTGCACTTGAAAACTGCGGCAAGGAGATCTGGATGACTGAGGTATATGTTCCCAACAGTTCCTCTGACGCTGATACATGGCCTGAAGCTCTTGACGTTGCAGAGAATATCCACAACGGTCTTGCTGTAGGAAATATGAGTGCCTATGTCTGGTGGTACATACGCCGTTCCTACGGTCCTATGAAGGAGAATGGCAATATCTCCAAGCGTGGTTATATGATGGCACAGTATTCCAAGTTCGTGCGTCCCGGCGATGTAAGAATTTCTGCAACAGAGCAGCCTGCTGATAATGTATACATATCTGCCTACAAAGGTGACGATAATAAGCTCACCATCGTTGCTGTCAACAAGGGTACAGAAGGATACAGCCAGAGCTTCACAATCAACAGCGGCGAGACGATTACCAACGTAGACCGCTACCGTTCATCAGGAACAGAAAATCTGGCAGCAACATTGAATATGGATGCTTCAGAAAACAGCTTCTGGGCGCAGCTTCCGGCACAGAGCGTTTCAACATTCGTAGTTTCACTTGAGGTTAAAGCAAATTCGGATGGAACATACTTCCACGATACATTCGAGGGAGATACATTCAGCTGGAACGGCAGAGGTGCAGCTGATGTAACTCTCAGCGGACGTACTGCATATGCTGGTGCTGAATCTCTCCTTGTACAGAACCGAACTGCTGCATGGAACGGAGCGTACAAGAGTCTGAGCACGGGCACATTTGTTCCCGGCAATGAATACAGCTTCAGTGCTGATGTTATGTACTTTGACGGCGATGCGACAGATACATTCTACATGAAGCTTCAGTATACAGATGCAGACGGCGAGACGCAGTATTTACCGATCGCAGAGGCAACAGCCGTAAAGGGACAGTGGGTTCAGCTGGCAAACACAAGCTATACGATTCCGGCAGGCGCAAAGGATCTTCAGCTTTACATTGAAACTGCGGACAGCACCAATAACTTCTACATTGACGAGGCAATAGGCGCTGTAGCTGGAACAGTTATTGAAGGACCTGCAGAGGTGAAATTCACACTGGGCGACATAAATTCCGACGGCAGGATAAATATATTCGATGTTTGCCTTGCGAAGAATGGTCTTAGTAGCGGATTTGCTGACAGCACAGCTGCACTTGCCGCTGATGTGAATGAGAATGGTTCTCCTGACGCTGATGACGCAAAGCAGCTTCAGAAGTATGTGGCAGGTACCATTGACAGCTTCACTGCTGCTGAATCGGGTACTATTGATACACCTGCAATTTCCATGGAAGAATATACAGCACAGATAAACGCAAACCTCAGTGAGACTGAGCCGGCAATTGAACGAGAGGAGAAAGATGGTGTGAAATACGGCACAGTACAGAAGGTCAGCTACTATTCCAACACCTGCAAACGCAATCGTAATTTCAATATCCTTCTGCCTGACGGATATTCTGATGATAAGAAATATCCCGTTATGTATGCAATGCACGGCTACTGGCAGAATGAGGATACCCTTATCGACGAGAACGATGAAAGCATGAGACTGCGTCAGATCATCGGCAATGCTATAGCAGCTGGAGAGGCTGAGGATATGATCGTAGTTTTTCCCTATATCTATGCAAGCGCTACCCAGGATGCCTGCTCGGCAATGGATGACGCAAATAATGCAGCTTATGATAATTTCATCAATGAGCTGACAAACGACCTCATGCCTTATATTGAGGCAAACTATTCAGTTAAAACAGGCAAGGACAATACAGCCCTCACAGGCTTTTCCATGGGTGGAAGAGAGTCTCTCTATATATCAAATAAGCGGCCTGATCTGTTTGGATATGTCGGTGCGATCTGTCCTGCGCCGGGCGTATCTCCCGGGCTGATTTCTGAAGGTGATTTTAAGTTCACCAGTGAGTCTCCTTACCTGCTTCTGCTGACAGCAGGTTCTGATGATACGGTTGTATATTCTTCTCCCGAAGGATATCATAACATACTTACCAATAACAGCGTGCCTCATGTGTGGCACTATGTAAACGGCGGCTACCATGGAGGTAACTGCATACGTGCACATATGTACAACTTTGTAAGAGCTGCTTTCAAGGCTGAATGACGCTTCTCTCGTTATAAGCTCTCTCTCTTTTCTTATGAAAAGGGGGAGAGCTTTTTGTTTGTATATGACAGGCACCGTTTGTTTGATCCGATTCGACATCACAGTATTGATTTTACAGCAAAAGTATGGTATAATATATGGAGAAAACAGGGGGCGGTTTAATGATAAAGGTGTCTATCGTTGATGATGAATCTCGCTTTTTGAAAGCAGTGCATACAATAATAGAAAACGAGTTCAGAAATCATAATCTTGAATGCGATTATCGTGTTTATAGAACACCATCTGAATTTATCAAGGATCAGAAGAAGAATCCGTGTGATATTGCTTTTCTTGACATAATGATGCCGGATATCACAGGATTTGACATTGCATCGGAAATGCGGCGTTTGCATGATGACGCATATATTATTTTCATTACATCCAATGAGGAAAGTGTTTATGACTCATTCGAATTTCAGCCATTTCAGTTTATACGTAAGGATTGCGACAGGTCGTTTGCTGAGCAGCTGAGACATACAGTAGAAAACCTTGTACGCCATCTGAAGCAGAATTACACTATGCTTGTGCAGATGCCCTTCGGTGAGGAGAGGAAGGTAAGGGTTTTGGATATCATGGCTGTAAAGAGTGACAAGAACTATCTTGAAGTGATATGCAGCGGTGAAAAGAATCTTCGTGTACGAAGGAAGATGGCTGAAATGGAGGAAGAACTCAGGGCATTCGATTTTGTGCGTATACATAACAGATGGCTCATAAATATGCGTTATATAAAGCTGCCTGATTATCCTAATGACGAGGTGGTAATGATGAACGGTATCACATTACCTCTCAGCAGAAGCAAAAAGAATGAGCTTCAGCGGCGGTATGCAGAATATCTGAGGAGTTTGTAATGGAAAAGGTGTTTTGGTTCATATTTGAAATAGCAGTGAGTGTGTATGAAACTTTTAATCTTCACTATTTTGTATTGTCATTTGTGGAGTACAGCTTCAAGCCGCTGAGCCACAAGGTTACATACACTATAGGTGCGTTGATTCAGGTGCTTATGGTTTTATGTCTTAACTCTATTATGCTTTATGAAGGTGCATGGGTTTTACTACATATTGCATATGTGTTTATATATGTGTCAGTCTTTGCACGTAAGCATATCGGGCGTACTCTATTTGCTGTTTTAATCTCATATGCATGGGTCACCTTGATCAATGCTTTTGTTACTACATTTATAAGCGCTGTAGCGTCAACAGATATTACAGCTATTCTTTCGGAGCAGAATATAGTTCGTTTTGTAACATTGCTGTGTGTTCAGCTGATACAGACGTATGTATACAGAATTACTCTCAGACTGTTCAGGAAAAACGGAATCAAGCTGCAGCTTAATGAATGGCTGCTTATTCTGAGTGTATTTGTATTATCGATATTTATAACGATAATGATACATATTGTACAGATGAACTGCATCATTGGTATACAGTATCGAAGCTTGCTGATGTTTTCAGTTCTTGGTATCGTTGTGATAAATATTGTCTGCTATTACATAGTTGTAAGACTAAGTAAGGCAAATGCTATCAAGATAGAACATGAGCTTTTGGTGATTGAGAGTGATTACAGAAAGCATTATGCTGAGGATGTCAAGAATCAGTATAACGAAATACGCAGTATCCGGCATGATATCAAGCAGAGCTATCAGGTTATCAGATCTTTTGTTGTAGAAAAAAAGTATGATGAACTTGAAGATTATCTTCCTCAGATGAGTGACTACATAAATTCTATAGAATTTACTGTTATGACGGATCATGCCGTTATTGATGCGATTCTCAATACAAAGCTGAATGCAGCAAAAAAGCAGGGTATACGTGTTCAGTGCAGCGTACTCAGAAAGGTGCGCAGCAAGCGCATAGAGATGATAGACCTGTGCCATCTGCTTGGCAATATGCTTGATAATGCAATCGAATCTGCTGTACAGTGTGAGGATATAGCTGAGAAATACATTGATGTATCAATAACAGAAAAGCAGAAAACGCTGCTCATTACAGTTAAAAATTCATATGATGAGGAGAAGCTTCAGCCGGAAATGACTACAAGTAAAGCGGACAAATCAAACCATGGATTTGGACTTAAAACCATCCGGCGAATAGCAAAGAAGTATGATGGCATTGCAGATTTCTATATAGAGAACGATTTATTCTGCTGTACAGTGAACCTGCGTATGTAAAATTTTGATGTATATAAAATCAGAGAAAAACAATGTACAGATGTACATTGTTTTTCTTTTTACCAAACTTCCCAAAATCGTACCAAACTTCCCAAAATCATTGACAAAATCCGATTGTGTGGTAAAATATAAGCAGGAAACAGAATATGTTTCCAGATAAAATGTAATTGTGATCCATGTCACAGTTATAAGGTTACATTAAAGGAGTGAGCATAATGAAAGCGATCAAGAAGATGTCTGATAAGATGGCTGGTATGGCTAAGTCCATGGCTGCAAAGGCAAATGGTACTGCGTCTTATTTTGGTACGCATCAGCGCAAGGAGCCTAAGGCTGTCAAGAATCTGAAGAAGTAATCAACGCTATTGTAACTCATGCTATGTACTTGTTCCGGCTTGTATTATGCAAGCCGGAGTGGGTGCATACACATAAGCACGAATATGGTTTACAGTTTCAGCAAATCTGAAGCTGATCAAGATACAGATTAATGGAGATGTTGAATAATGAAATGCGAAGATAGAATATACATTATTGAAAAAGATAATGAAGATAAACCTCAGATAAAGGCAGCAGAGTATCTTCGCACTCTTATATATCAGCATTATTCATCTCAGAGTGCCTTTGCAAAGGATATCGGCATTGAACAGCGTACTTTAAGCAGATATCTGAGCCAGGGTATCAACAGCGTTGAGGTTCTGGAGAAGTTCGCTGCTTTTTTCAATGTTGATATTGCTGAGTTTTTTTGGTGACAGAGGTTGATATAAATAAGCGTATATGCAAAAAGTCCGGTGTAATGCCGGACTTTTTGCTTTTATATAAATTTATGGTGAGGGAAAACTGCGATTTTTCAGGATGCAGCAACTGGCAGAGAATCAACGCTAAGAACCAGGAATCTGAGAAGAGCTGAAGCGTCGTTTGTATCAATAGTTCCGCCATTTAATGCACATTCAGCATTTGCCATCTGCTGGTCGTTGAACTGAACCTGCTTTGCAAGATATTTGTTAAGGTATATAAGGTCAACCATGGATACGATACCGTCCATATTTGTATCACCAGCTTGTACATCTTCGGGGATGGTTATGGATGTTGTATCCTCTGTAGATGATGTTACATTTGTAGTTGTAGTTGTTTCAGTTGTGGTTGTATCTGTAGTTGTGGCAGTAGTTGTAGTAGTTGTAGTAGTTGTTGTATCCTCGGTATCGGAGTTGTCGTATTCATAATACAGAGTAACAGAAATATACTGTGCAGTTACGTCCGCACCCTTATCATCGTTTGCGGAAGATGCCCACCAGTCCTGAAGCTCAGCGTGGGTATCGCCTATAGTTGCTTCGATAGTTTTAAGGTTGCTGTCTGCGAATGTTCCGTCAAATGTGATCTCACACTGACCGCCGCCTGTGTTGTACATAAATGACTTGCTGCCCCATATGCCGGATGTGCCTGCGGAGGTAAGATCGGAGAAGCAAAGCGCACCGCCGCCGCAGTACCATGACGCACCAGAAGAACAGCTTGCATTAACAGTGATCACAGCCTTTACAAGATGCTCCTTATCACCCAGAGGAACAAGGGGAGAGCCATTTGCGCTTATTTCAAGGTCAGCAACATTGTAGGTCTTTTCTTCTGTTGTGATATCGGGAGCCTCAAAGATAACGGCATCAGAAGGTTCGTCAGAAATAACGATCTGTGCTACTGACATAGGCGGGAGGCTTACTGTAACGGTATTGCCTGTAATATCGTTCTGCACGTCAACTACACGTATATCGCTGTGCTCCTGAGTGATGGCGTATACTGCTGCGCTTGTGTAGTCAATGTCTGTTCCTTCCAGTGAAATAACGGCATTCTGAGTATTTGTCATATCCTTATTGGACAGTACAAGTGTAACATCAGAATCATCGCCCTCATTTACAGCTGCAAATGCTGCTGCCTTGGAAAGATCGTCTGTTTCAGCTTCAATGAGCGTATCTCCGAAGCTGCTGCCCTTGCCGTCATAATTTGTGTAGAGGTTGATAGCTGATTCAACATAAGGGCAATTAGGAAGTGTGCCCCAGTATGTTGCGAGATAAACCTCATTGAGTGCAAATGCGCCGATTGCTTCAGTTTCAGCAATAGCAGCAGAAACGCTCTTGCCGGTTGTTGATTCGTTTGCTATATCGCCAAGGTTATACTCAGTGACTGCAAGCTTTGTGCCGGGATAATACTTATCAATAGATTCCTGAAGTCTTGTGATGAAGGGGAAGAACTGCCCGTTCCATGGCTGAAGCCAGCTGTTTTCTACATAAGTCTCATCATAAAGGCTTCTTGCAGCCTGAAGTCTTGCAGCGTCTGTTGAGCAGTCCTGTGCATAATAATGAACGTCGAATACATCAAGGAGACGTGTGCCGTATTCTTCTTCAGCCTTTGCCATCTGGTCAAGGTAGTAGTCAACATACCAGCTGTAATTGCTCTTTACAGCCTGCCAGTCGGGATCAGTAAAGCCTGAGCCATCTTCGCCTGCCTGAATACAGGGAAGCATTCCCCAGAAAGCAGGGCCGAATACTTCAGCCTTGGGGTCAATGCTCTTTACGACCTTCGCAAGCTCAATGGACTTTGAAACAAGCTCGCTGTTGGTTACGCTCTGACTGTGCATCATAGGATGTGTATTGTCCCACAGAACAGGCTCATTATCAAGACTGTAGCCCTGAATGCCAGTTGCTGTATCAGCGTCGCCAAGAGTATTTACGATATAGTTTACATACTCATCCATATATACAACTCCGTCCTCAGTATCGGGAGTCATGGAAAGCTCAGAGTCTTTTGAGAACTTTACTTCGTTCCAGCGTGCAGATGGTGCAGCTTCCGCTTCGGAAACGCTTCCGTTCTTATCTGCAGCAACGTAGCCTGCCATCTGGAGAGTTGTCATCTTGTAGGGAATATTATAATCTGTACATTCTTTGGAAAGCTTCTGGGCTGCATAAGCTGCGCCGTCGGTGATATCACCGATATTGGTATCGGAGCTGTTATGCCAGTCCTCGCCGGCGTTTGACCAGTTTGTCTCCCAGTTGTAGCCTGTGTATCTGTTGCCGCCCTGACGTACAGCATTTACTGATATATTTTTCAGATTGTCAGTGTTGCCGTATTCGTTTACACCGTAGATATAAGGGCTGATAGCTTTTCTTTCGCCGTCGAGCTTCAGGGTCACGTTCATGCTGTAGCCTTCAGCGTCGGCGGAAATGCTGGCATTCATAACGCTTGTCATGCTTACAACAGCCATGACTCCGGCGATGATGCCGGCGCAGGTTCTTCTTTTCATATTATTACCTCCACAAAAATGTTGATTATTCATCATTCTTCTCTTTTCGGTTCCGGAAAGGACCTTTTGTCCATATATCAATTTCCGGCTCACGATTTATGATGAAATGAGTGATGGATGTGCCCATGGTAAGGATCGCTATAAGCGGTATATTATGGATATACCCGTATATCGGGAATGGTGCACCGCCAGTATCGGCAGTCAGCTCCCACATTATACCAAGCCATATAAACCTGTCAACTATATCGGATACTTCGTCATATGGGATATGAAGCTTTGATGAGATGCTTTCCTTGGTGATGAGAAAGTTTCTGGGGAGAGTTTCCGCATAAAATAGTATCCTCAGCACCTTTTCGTCAGAAAGCAGTCTGAACAGCTCGCATAATCTCGGTGAAATCTCAGCGTAGCTGTCGATACCGTTTTCCGGTATGCGCATGAAGCAGGCATACTGCATATCGGAATTGAGTCTTGATATGCCAAGTTCGTAGTCCGTTCTCAGGCAGGCAAAGGTCTCCTTGGACAATGCTTCCGGGAACGATGGGGTTCCGCCTAAATCGTTTTCATGGTAGGAGCACAGCAAATGATAGAACATTTCAGTGACATATGCGCCTTTTTCCTCCTCCGGCAATGCCCGCATTTCATCAATTGCTGCCTGAAAACAATCAGGCTTTTTATCTTCCTCTTTAAGCCCGAAGAGTACGTCCAGAGATACATCAAGTATTGCTGAGAGCTGCGGCAAAAGGCTGCCATCCGGATAGCTGCCCTTTTCCCATTTCGATACAGCCTGCGGCGTTACAAGAAGCATCTGGGCAAGTCTCTCCTGAGTAAGCCCCTGTTTCTTTCTGTATCGGGCAAGGTTTGAACCAAAAACAGAATCCATTTTTCATTTCTCCGTTTCACGAATGATCATTCTATTTATATTGTACCACATCTATCGGTTGAATTCAAGCAATTGATATTATAAAAATTCAACATACGGTTGATTTGTTGAGGAAATTAAACTATGCTGTAATTATACCTGCAAGCAAAAAAGACCGCAGCTTTTAAGGCGGCAGTCAAACCGTATTTACACAGCTGTATTGAAAATCTGTGGATTCTGTGCTATAATAGATCCATGCTATGAGGAAAGGAGCTTTAATATGTTCAGAGAGCTTAACAGGAAGAATAAGCAGATATCTGCTGAAGAATGTATCAGGATACTTAAAGAGGAAAGACGGGGAGTATTGTCAGTGCTTGGTGACAACGATTATCCGTATGGCAGCCCTATGAATCACTTCTATAATGAGGATGACGGCATGATATATTTCCATTGCGGAAAAAAGGGACACAGACTTGATGCGATAGGCAAACATGACAAGGCTTCATTCTGTGTATATGACAGCGGCTTTTGCAGGGACGGGGAATGGGCTTTGAATGTGAAAAGTGTTATCGTTTTCGGCAGAATTGCTGTTATTGATGACATGGATGAAATTGCTGACATAACATCACGGCTCAGCCGGAAGTTTACACAGGACGAAGAATATATCCGCAGAGAAATTGAAACGTACGGAAGCGGGACTCTGCTTCTGAGGCTTTCACCGGAGCATATATGCGGCAAGCTTGTGCAGGAGTCATGATATATAAAGCCATATTTGACTAAAAGCAACGCCGTACAGTTAATCATCCTGTACGGCGTTTCTGTTTGTTTATGATATTGTAATTATGCTTGCCAGAGTTCATTTGCCAGAGCGTCGATCTGTGCAGAGCTTTCATTATTCAGTGAGGAAAGGATCTTTACAGTTGTATCTGTGAAGGTGAGATTCTTGCACTTTTCGAGCATACCTCTCATTACCTTCGCAGCAGTAGGTGCCCAGCTTCCGTTTTCAATAAGGGCAACAGTTCTGTTCTGGAATCCACGTTCAGTAAGGTGGTTTATGAATTCACGCATAAACGGGAAAATTTCGCCGTTATAGGTTGTGGTTGCAAGAACCAGCTTTCCGTATCTGAAAGCGTCCTCAACAGCTTCAGCCATATCGCAGCGTGCAAGGTCATTCACAGCAACCTTGGGGCAGCCATTTGCCTTGAGTTTTTCAGCCAGCTGGATAGCAGCCTTCTTGGTATTTCCGTAAACGGAGGTGTAAGCTATTACGATTCCTTCGGATTCTACGCCATAGCTTGACCATGTGTTGTAAAGGTCAATGTAGTAGCCCAGGTTCTCAGTGAGGACAGGTCCATGGAGAGGGCAGATCTTTTCCACATCCAGTTTAGCCACTTTTTTAAGGAGCATCTGAACCTGCATTCCATATTTGCCTACAATGCCGATATAGTATCTTCTTGCCTCACAAGCCCAGTCCTCATCGGCGTCAAGAGCACCGAACTTACCGAAGCCATCCGCAGAGAACAGAACCTTATCCTTGCTGTCATAGGTTACTATTACCTCAGGCCAGTGCACCATGGGAGCAGTAGAGAAGGTGAGAACGTGGCTGCCAAGACTGATAGTATCGCCTTCGCCTACTATGATACCCTTGTCAGAAAGATCGACACCGTAAAACTGCTTCATCATTGTGAATGCCATTGCTGATGCTACGATCTTTGCTTCAGGGTAAGCATCTGCAAAGCTCATGATGTTTGCAGAATGGTCAGGCTCCATGTGCTGAACTATGAGATAGTCAGGTGTACGTCCATGGAGAGCGTCCTGAAGATTCCCAAGCCATTCTTCAGTGAAATTTGCATCTACTGTATCAAGTACAGCGATCTTCTCATCCATAATGACATAGGAATTATACGCCATACCATTGGGTACGATATACTGTCCCTCAAAAAGGTCAGTTTTATGGTCGTTTACTCCGATGTATATGATATCGTTTGTGATTTTCATGGTTTAACCTCCGTTATCTGATATTACATATAGTATACCATATCATTCAGATTTTTGCAAGAAGATTTATCATTATGTTTATTTTTGGGAATGGTTGGAAATCATGTTGACTGATTAAGAAATATGTGGTATAATGTTATGAAGATATAGAACACAGGGGATGATATAAGCTGTGAAAGATATATACATTGTTCTGAGTCAGACCGGAACTGCTCTGTCAAGAGCACTTAAAATTATTACAGGTGCGGAGTATAACCACGCATCCATCAGTCTGGATGGTACTCTCAGCGAGCTTTATTCATTCGGCAGAGTAAATCCCATGAATCCTGTAGTAGGCGGATTTGTGAAAGAATCCAAGGATCATGGTACATTCAAGCGCTTTTCCAAAACTCAGATAGTCGTTCTCAGGAGACGAGTGCCTGATGAGCTGTATAATGATATGCAGTGCTATCTCCGGAAGATGTATGTCCGCCGCAGGGAATTTGGTTATAATTACAGGGGGCTTTTTCTTGCAGCGGCAAAAATACATTTTGCGAAGAAAAAGCGTTTTTACTGCTCTGAGTTTGTGAGATACATACTTATCCGGTTCGGGTTGAAGGAAGCTGAGCAGCTCAGCGAAATTGTAAAGCCTATTGATTTCCTCAGGTTAAAGGACTGGGATGTTGTTTATAGGGGGAATATGCAGCTGTATATAACTCCGTCAGTGAGCTGGCTGCCTAAGGTGTGCATCTGAGAAAAATGGTTGACAGGTGAACACAATTTTGTTATAATAAAGAAAAAATGTATTTATATGAAAGGAGATGCCTGAAGGTGATAAAATATATAAAGGGCTTTCTGCAGCGTTACCCTCATTGGAAGCTGCTTCTGTACTGGCCTTTATACGGACTTGCATTTGAGCTTCTTGAATGGTTTGTAAAACCGGATTTCTATCATGTAATGTATTGCTCGCTGGATGATTACATACCGTTCTGTGAGTGGTTTATAATACCCTATTATTACTGGTTTATAGCGCTTATCGGTATTCATCTGTATACGTTTTTCAAGGATGAGCTTGCATTCCGTAAGCTTATGTGCTTTGTGATGTTTACTCAGACTCTGTCGCTTATAATATTTGCAGTATATCCGTCAATGCAGCTTCTGCGGCCTGAGGTCATGCCGAGGGATAATGTACTCACTGAGCTGGTATCCTACATATATACCATTGACACTAACACGAATGTCTGCCCGTCGCTCCATGTAGTAGGCGGAGTTGCAGTATGGCTTGCTTCTATGCAGTGCAAAGCTCTGCGCACGCCGGGATGGCAATGCTTCTTCTTCATAAGTACGATACTGATATGCATTTCAACCGTATTCCTGAAGCAGCATTCACTGCTTGATATTCCTGCGGCGCTTTGCGTGTGCGTTCTTGGTTATCCTATAGCTTTCGGAAAGCACGCTGAGCGATTCATGCGCCGGCGCAAAAAGCCGAGAGTACTTCGGACACTGTAAAATATCCGCACGTTCCATCAGGAGCGTGCGATTTTTTACGCAAAAAATACC
>JAZNOB010000123.1:0-12400 GCA_045580565.1 Ruminococcus sp. | reverse complement strand
ACTGAGCTTATGAACAAGATAGCCACCTTTACAGGCGGCAGAGCTGCGGAGGAGCTGGTGTTCGGAGAAATATCCACCGGTGCTGCCAACGACAAAGTCGGAGGCCAAGCGGTCTTAGGAAGACAATTTCATCACACAACTCCTTGGCTCACAGAACGACATGGCTACGATCCGACTTGACAAAGACTGAGCTTATGAACAAGATAGCCACCTTTACAGGCGGCAGAGCTGCGGAGGAGCTGGTGTTCGGAGAAATATCCACCGGTGCTGCCAACGACATTGAACAGGCTACCAAAATCGCAAGAGCCATGATAAGCCGCTACGGTATGAATGAGGAGTTCGGCATGGTTGCCTTTGAAACTATGGAAAGCCAGTACCTTGGCGGAGACGCAAGCCTTGCCTGCTCACATGAGACTCTCACAAAAATCGACGAAAAGGTCGTTGCTCTCATTTCACAGCAGTACGAAAGAGCAATGGAGCTTCTCAGAAGCAACACAAGGAAGCTTCATGAGATCGCAAAGCATCTCTATGAAAATGAAACCATTACCGGCGAGGAATTTATGCAGATTCTCACCGCAGAATAATAAAGGAGAACTGAAGTTATGAAGAATATGGCAGTTATAACAAAGCGTGCGTACAATGCACGTCACATCGGTACAGTACAGTTTACAAATGAAAGATACGATGATACCGACAGCGGCTGGAGACTTTTCTACGGCGACGAGGATGACCACGTTCTCACACGCCTCGAATGCTTCCGTCTTATAACTCTTGAGGAGGCTGTATCTATCCTGCCTTCTCTGGAGGATATTCTGGAGCGTACTGAATGCACCTACTACCACGCAGCAGCAGACGGAACTCTTACTGAAAGCGACAGCTTTGAGTCGCCGGACGCTCCGGAAGCAGACCCGTTCATGCAGGCATTTATGAAAAAGTAAAGGAGTTGTCACCATGAAATATACCTATACACCCAGAGGCGTATGCTCACGTAGAATCGACATCGAGACAGAGGACGGCAAGATCATCGACGTTCAGTTCACCGGCGGATGCCATGGCAATCTTCAGGGTATCGGTGCGCTGGTAAAGGGCATGGATGTTGAGGAAGCTATAAACCGTCTTTCCGGTATCAAGTGCGGCATGAAAAAGACCTCATGTCCCGACCAGCTGGCTGAAGCACTCCGTAAGGCTTCTGAAGCATAAAAGCAAATCACATAAGACAAAAGGGCTGATGCAGTTTAAGCATCAGCCCTTCAGCTTGTAGAAAAAGTCGAATTTCCGCATAAGACTCCCTTTGAGAAAGGGATCTGGCACGCCGAAGGCGTGACTGAGGGATTGGAAATACACGCCAAATCGCAGTTTTTCTGCGCTTGCAATCCCTCCACCACGGCTTCGCCGTGGTCCCCCTCCCTTTCACAAGGGAGGCTAAATAGGTTTTTAGACAGACTAAAGGCTGATGCAGTTTAAGCATCAGCCCTTATTTTATTCCGCTTCACCAAGCAGATTCTTATACATATCAATATACGCTCCGGCAGATACAGCCCAGCTGTAGTCGCAGCCCATAGCTCTCTTTACAAGAGCGTTCCATTTTCTCTTGGCTGCATAAAGCTCAGTTCCACGCTTCACAGCGTCAAGCATATCCATTGCGTCAAAGGTCTTGAAGGTAAAACCGTTGCCGTCCTTACCGCCTGCGTCTCTTACAGAGTCGCCGAGACCTCCGGTTTCACGGACGATCGGGATGGTGCCATAGCGCATTGCAACCATCTGTGCAAGTCCGCAAGGCTCATTCTGTGAAGGCATAAGGAAGAAGTCGGCGCCGGCGTATATCTTTCTGGAAAGCTCCGGCAGGAAGCCTATATTGGTCTTGACCTGAAGAGGATGCTGTTCCTCCATCTCACGGAAGAAATCCTCGAATATCTTCTCGCCGCTGCCCAGTATCACAAACTTGCAGCCAAGCTCCAGCATCTCGTGGAATACACGCTGTACAAGCTGTATGCCTTTGTGAGCCACAAGTCTTGTTACAATGCCGATTACAGGTGCATCATCTACAGGAAGTCCCATCTCAGTGAGCAGCGCTTCACGGCATTTCTTCTTTCCGGAAATACTTGCCGCTGTGTAGTTCTTTGCTATGATCGGGTCAGTCTCAGGGTCATAGAGCTTTACGTCGATGCCATTGAGGATACCGGTAATGCCGTCCTGTCTGCGGACAAGTGCTCTGTCCATGCCGTAGGAATACCACGGATCGAGAACCTCCTTAGCATAAGAGGGGCTTACTGTGGAAATTACATCAGCTGTTTCTATTGCGCCCTTCATAAGGTTCACACATCCGTCAAACTCCAGCAGATTTGTATGATAAGCAGGAAGACCCATAAGCTCAGTGACCACTTCCCTGCCGTATACGCCCTGATACTGGATATTGTGGATAGTATAGATGATCTTTATATCCTCATACTCTCTGTGATACTTATAGAGTATCTCATAGAATACCGGTATCATAGCTGTCTGCCAGTCGTTGCAGTGGATGATATCAGGCTTCCAGCCGATAAGGGGAAGTATCTCCAGTACAGCACGGCTGAAGAATACGAATCTTTCGCAGTCGTCGTAGAAACCGTACATTCCGTCACGCATGAAGTAGTATGGATTGTCGATAAGGTAATAAGTCACGCCGTTCTGTTCAATTGTGTAAACGCCGCAGTACTGCTTTCTCCATGATACGTCAACGGTAACATCGCCGAGGTATGTCATCTTGTTGCGCACCTCCGGCTTTATGCTTCTGTACATGGGCATCACTACACGACAGTCACAGCCTCTTTCAGCAACTGCTGCCGGCAATGAACCGAGAACATCTGCAAGACCACCGGATGCTGCAAATGGAAGTGCCTCGCTTGCTGCATATAATATCTTCATTGGTTTTCCTTTCATTACAGAAAAAGGCGCAAGGCATTCCGCCCGGCGCCCTTTCTTTGTTCAGAGTTGATTGTTAGTTAGATTTTTGCCTTTTTGCCAAGATACAGCGGATATTCCTCAGAGCCTGTGAGAACTCTGTCATCGGATATCTCTACGTTCTTATCTGTTACGATAGAATCAAGGCTGCAGTTTTCACCGATGATAGTGCCCTGCATGAGAACGCAGTTCTTTACAACAGTGCCCTTGCCGATCTTTACGCCTCTGAAGAGAACGGAGTTTTCAACAGTACCCTCGATCATACAGCCATCAGCGATAGTGGAGTTCTTGACATTTGTTTCAAGACCGTACTTTACAGGAGCATTATCGCCTGTCTTTGTGTAGATAGGAGCTTCGGAATCGAAGAGGCTCTTTCTTACTGCGCAGTCCTGAAGCTTCAGGTTAGCCTTGTAGTAAGCGTCGAGGCTGTCGATCTTGAAGAACTCACCCTTGTGCTCATAAGCCTTGAATGTGAACTCATCCTTGCGGCCCTGAAGCACGTGGCGGATAAGGCTGTGCTGATTCTTGCTTGCAGCCTCACGCACGATCTTCTTCAGGAAGTCTGTTTTCATAACGAACATATCAAGGCAAATATTGCACTCGCCTGCCATATCCGGATGAACAAGGATCTCTGTTACAACATTCTCCTCATTGATTGAAAGGATATTTGTGTTAATGTTCTTGTTAGCATTGTAAAGACCCTTTGCGTATACCATAGTGATATCTGCGCCGTTCTCCTTGTGAGCTGTGATAACCTTTGAAAAGTCGATATTGGCGATAAAGTCGCAGTTTGCCATTACAACATACTCAGACTTTGCATAGTCGATGAAGTTCCATACGTTATTCAGAGCCTCAAGTCTGCCCTGATATACGCCGCCGCCTACATGGCTGAAGGGAGGCAGAAGGTGCAGACCGCCCTTCTTTCTTGCCAGATCCCATTCTCTGCCGGAGCCGAGGTGATCCATAAGTGAGCCATAGTTGGACTTTGTGATAACGCCGACTTCCTGGATGCCGGAATTTACCATATTTGACAGCGGGAAGTCAATGAGACGATATCTTCCGCCGAAGGGAATTGAGCCCATTGTACGCTGCTTTGTCAGATCTATTACTGCTGAATCGTTGATGCTTGCAAAAATCAAGCCTAATACATTATTATTCATACCCATGTTCTGTTCACCGCCTTATATATTCTCAGAAATGATTTCCTTAGGAAGTACCTTTGCTGTACCGGAAACTGTGATGTTATGACCTACAACAGCGATACCCCAGTCATCTCTGTTCTCTACGCATTCCGGACTCATACCGATCTTAGCGCCGGATTCAATAACGCTGTCCTCACCGATGATCGCATATTCAACAACTGCACCAGACTTGATAACAGTACCGGGCATGATGATGCTGTACTTTACAACTGCGCCTTCTTCGATAGTAACGCCTGCGGAAATTACGGAGAAATCTACTGCGCCATCAACTACGCTGCCCTCTGTGATCATGGAGTTCTCAACGTGAGCATTGGAACCGATGTACTGAGGCGGCATATTTTCGTGTCTGGAATAGATCTTCCATGTGGGATCATACAGGTCAAGCGGTACGCTGGGGCTGAGCAGGTCCATATTAGCTTCCCAGAGGCTGTCCAGAGTACCAACGTCTCTCCAGTAGCCCTCAAACTCATAAGCAAACAGTCTCTCACCGTTTCCGAGCATCGCAGGAATGATATCCTTGCCGAAGTCCTTGGAGCCGGTGTTTGCGTTTTCATTTTCGATAAGATACTTTCTCAGCTTTTCCCATGTGAATACATAGATACCCATTGAAGCCAGTGTGGATCTGGGTTCCTTGGGCTTTTCCTCGAAGTCTACGACTCTGTTTTCATCGTCGCAGATCATGATGCCGAATCTGGAAGCCTCGGAACGAGGAACGTCAATAACAGCGATAGTGCTGTCAGCGTTATTTGCAATATGGAAATCAACCATCTTGGAGTAGTCCATCTTGTAGATATGGTCGCCGCCCAGTACGATCACGTACTCAGGGTCATATCTTTCGATAAACGCCATATTCTGGTAAATAGCATTAGCTGTGCCCTCGTACCATGAAGCACCTGCTGCTGTCTGGTAAGGCGGAAGCACGTGTACGCCGCCGTGCATCTTGTCAAGATCCCAGGGCTGACCATTGCCGATATAATCATTGAGCACCAGCGGCTGATACTGTGTCAGTACGCCTACAGTGTCAATACCGGAATTGATGCAGTTTGACAGCGGGAAGTCAATAAAGCGATTCTTACCGCCATATGGAATTGCCGGCTTTGCAACCTTCTGTGTCAGTGCATAGAGTCTGCTGCCCTGGCCGCCTGCCAGAAGCATTGCAACACACTTCTTTTTAATTTTCATGTTATTCCTCCTATGTATGCCCATAAGGGCTAATAATACGTTGCTTGGTTTACTTCTTCTTAGTCTTGTCCGCAGTTGTCTTTTTTGTCGTTCTGCGCTTTTTCTTTGCCGGCACGTTCTTCAGGTACATTACTGACAGAGGTGCAAGTGTAAGAGAAATGCTGTGCTCAAGCTCGTGCATGGGAACTTCCTCGCAGACATATTCCTTCGCAGAAATGCCGCTTCCGCCGAACTCAGGAGCGTCTGTGTTCATTACAACAGTATACTTGCCGTCCTTCGGTACGCCGATGCGGTAATCGTTCCTCTGTACAGGACAGAAGTTGCAGACGATCACGATTTCATTTCCGTCGTCGTCAATTCTTCTGAATGCAATAACGCTCTGCTGATTATCGTCATGAGATATCCAGCTGAAGCCCTCCCATGACAGATCCACCTGCCACATAGGAGTATTTTCCAGATAGAACTTATTGAGAGTCTCGGTGAACTTCGCCATGTGCTGATGATCAGGGTCATTAAGCAGATCCCAGTCAAGCTGCGTCTGGTAATTCCATTCGTTGCTCTGAGCAAATTCCTGACCCATAAACAGAAGCTTCTTGCCCGGATGCGCCATCATATACGCAAGAAATGCACGGTATGACGCAAATTTTTCCTCCATAAGCGGAGATGACATCTTTCTGAGCATCGAACACTTTCCGTAAACTATTTCATCATGTGAAATAGGCAGAATGTAATTCTCAGAGAAGCAGTAGAAGAATGAGAATGTCAGCTTGTCATGGTTGAAGGCACGGTAGATGGGATCCAGCGATACATACTGGAGCATATCGTTCATCCAGCCCATATTCCACTTGAAGTTAAAGCCCAGACCGCCTACATCTGTAGGCTTTGTAACCAGCGGCCATGCTGTAGACTCCTCAGCGATCATAAGAACGCCCGGATATCTGTCAAAGGCAGCCTCATTGAGGTGGCGGAGAAATTCCACCGCTTCAATATTCTCGTGTCCTCCGTACTGATTAGCTCTCCACTGACCGTCGGGTCTGTCATAGTCAAGGTAGAGCATCGAAGCTACGGCGTCAACACGCAGACCATCTACATGGTAATCACCAAGCCAGCTGCAGGCACTTGATATAAGGAACGAACACACCTCGCCCTTTCCGTAGTCAAATACTCTTGTGCCCCATGCCTTATGCTCCATTTTCAGCGGATCAGTATACTCATAGCAGTATGAGCCGTCAAACTCACACAGACCTGCCGCATCCTTGGGGAAATGTGCAGGCACCCAGTCAAGGATAACGCCGATCCCAGCCTGATGGAACATATCTATCATTCTTCTGAAATCATCCGGTGTGCCGTGGCGTGAGGTAGGCGCATAGTAGCCTGTTACCTGATAACCCCATGAACCGTCAAAGGGATACTCCGTCAGCGGCATAAGCTCAATGTGAGTATAGGACATCTTCTTCAGGTACGGGATTATCTTCTCCGCAAAGCCGATATAGCTGGGGAATTCCTCATCCTCGCTTATCTTCCATGAACCCAGATGTGCTTCATACACATTCATCGGGCTTTTATAAGGACTGCGTTCAGCCCTTGCAGCCATCCACTCAGCGTCGCCCCACTTGTATTCACTCTTGTAGAGCTTTGACGCAGTACCCGGACGGCGTTCAAAATGCTGTGCATAAGGATCAGCCTTATCGAGAATACGTCCGTCCTCAGTTTCAACACTGTATTTATACGCATCAAACTGCTTGAGTCCGCTGATCTCAGTTTCCCAGACAGTCTCGGAGATCCTTTCCATCGGATTGCAGCTGCGTTCCCACTGGTTGAAATCGCCGATCACGGAAACACTTTTAGCTCTGGGTGCCCATACACGGAAACGCCATACGTCGCTGCCTGTCTTATGTGCACCGAAAAACTTGCCTGCCTCATAATTCTTGCCCTGATGAAACAGGTAAAGCGGAAAATCATTATCCAGATTATGTACAAGAGGCATAGCTATCACTCCCTTTATCATTCATATACATATAAGGGCTGTGCCCTGCTGTGTACAATGCCCATAATGTCACACTATACACTTATATTCATATTTTAACACAAAATCATTTCCTTTTCAAGCACTTTTCGCTCATGAACCAAAATTTCATTCAAACGACTATTTTTAAGTCTCTGTTTTGTGCATTGTGCACAAATGTTGTTACCAGTTTATACATACATTGGTGTAATTATTGGTCATTCACGCTGTTTTGTCCTGATATTCCTCGACAACGATGACTATTGCAGTCACATCATCCCTGCATCTTCCGCCGGAAAATATTACAGACTTACGGCATATCTCCTCTGCAAGCTCGGAAGGCTCACAGCCTCCTGCCATCATTTCCTTTATAAACGGATACTGACTTTCCGGAACGCCGTCCGACAGCATCACCACCATATCACCTGCATCAAGCCTTATGCTCTGAAAATATACATCTGCTGAAGCTGCCGTTCCTATAGGAAAAGTGGGGGCACATACACGTATGACCTTTGAACCGTGTCTGATAAGCGTTGAGGCGGCTCCGGATTTTATCATCTCTGCCTGACAGCTGTCAAGGTCAAAGCGTACAGCGTCCAGGGTGGCAAAGGTCTCCTGCTCAGATTTGGTAAGCATAAGTCCGTTTATTATACGGACAGCCGCCTCCCATGCAATCCCGCTGCTGGTGAGCTTGCGGAACATCTCCGTTGTCATCCTTGATTCAACTGCCGCTGACCTGCCGGTGCCCATGCCGTCTGAAAGAACTGCATAGGCAGAACCTGAACCGTCTCTGAAAAGCACTGCTGTATCTCCGGATACTTCGCCGTCATCTGCATTCAGACCCGCTGTATAATGTCGAAGCCTGTAGGCTGTCCGCTGGCAGAGCCGATAACGTATGCAGTCTTTTGTTCTTACTGGTTCCAGCTCCTCAAGACTTATCCGGAGCATTTCCTCCAGTATGCGGCAAATGGAGGCTATATCACTCTCAGGCAGCCGGCTTTCGCAGTATATCTCAATTATCAGACGTTCCTTTTCATTATAGAATGCAGAGACAGAATCATAACCATAGCCATATCTGTCAAGTTTTCTCTCGATACTGTCTGTAAGCTCAGCGCTGTATCTTGCAGAGGTATTCTTCCCGAGAGAAGCAAGCATATGCTCTGCTGCGGATAGCTGCTCGAATATCAGACTGCGGCTTTCCTTCTTCTGAAGACATCTTGTCCTGTGCCGTTCCATAAGACGCTGCTCCTTTTCAAAGCTGCTGCACAGCTCTTTTTTACGTCCGCAGTCTCTCAGCTCCTCTGGAAGCTGTATCTCACCGGCAACAGCTCTTCGCTGAAGCTTTACAAAGCCCGACTGGACTGTGACCGCATCCTTTTCCCAGCAGCTTTCACGTGACGCACATCCGGAGCATACCGCTTCACTCACTCTGGCACAGACTGTACTTCCGCCCTCCGGATGAGACAGCACCTCTGCGATACGCTCTGTGTCCCCACGGACGCTGCTTATCGCCTCCGCCATGAACTGCATACTAACGGCAGTATTGTCCATCATACGGTTTACAGGTGGCTGATCTGTGACTATCCATTTGTCAAGACAGATATTGCTCATGAAAAGGCTTACCATGCAGCCAAACAGCAGATTCCCTATGGCTGTGTAAGCGTCGTCGTCTGACTGGACCGTAAGCTGCGCCAGCGCACTGCAAAGAAAGAATACTACTGAAGACGAAAACGCTCCTGTGTCTGCCATATAGCCCGCAAGCATACCGGTAACAGGCAGGAACACAAGGCTGAGTCCGGCGTCCTCGCCGGAGAGCATCGCTCCGCAGGCTGCAAGCGCTCCGCATACAACACCGCCCGAAAACCTGAAGCGTCTTGCTGCAATGAGAGTTATGGCAGTTCCTGTGATACAGCCGGGATTCATGAAACCGAACTGAAAGGAACTGAGTGCTGCTATAAGTATGAAGTATACCACTGCCGCTGCACAGCCTGCTGACGACCTGAGACGTATCTTTTTTCTGTCACTTATACCTGATAGTACTGTATACAGAAAATATGCTGTGATGCCTGTCAGAAGCGCACTCATGACAGATACGAGTATACCTGCACCTCCTCTGCCCTCTGTAAATGATACAACTATTCCTGCGATCAGCACGCAAATAGATGAGGCTGAGGACACAAAGACTGAGGAATGGTATTCACGGAGTATTATACGTGTACACGCCGCAAGCATCAGAGATATGAGTAATTCTGCCTGTGCCGCAATAGTCCCTGATATGCAGCCGGCAGCAAGTGCGCCCAGCAGTACTGCTGACGAACCTACAGGAGAGGCACACATGGCTGCTGCCGCAGGTACAGGCGAGGTTATGCCTCCGAGACGTGAGCAGGCAAAAACAAGACCGCACAGAAATGCAGCGGCAGTCTCCCATAATATTGTAAGTACAGGGCTTTCCCTGTCATCGGTTCTATAAAGCATTATCCTCGTCCTTTCCGCAGTGGCTGCAACAGATTGATATAGAGAATTATACACGAAATAAAGAGCGAAGGCAGTCACTTGGTGATGTCGTAATCACAGACAGCTCCACATTTCAGCGGCTATTTCTGCGGAATTTGTCAATATGGAAAAACATCTCTTGAAACAGAGACGAAAATGTGATATAATACTGATACAGATGCTGAATGTTATGAGGTGTATATTATGAAAAAGAAGCTTATTATACCGATCGGAATAACCGCCGCAGCTGCTGCCGGATGTGCTGCGGCTATTCTCATGAGCAAATCTGCTACGGGAAGCGTGGCTTATGTATATCAGGACGGCAAGGAGATAGCACGGCTCCCTCTGGACGGTTCCGCTGACGGCGAGACTGTTACTGTTACAGGAGAGGATGGGGCTGAAAATGTAATTGAGGTGAAAAAAGGCAGAGTTCATATGAAGTCAGCGACCTGCAGGGATCAGGTGTGCGTCAATATGGGCTGGAGAAGCAAGCCGGATCTGCCTATAGTGTGCCTGCCCAACAAGGTCGTTATTGACGTTAAGGACGCATCCGATGAGCAGGCAGAGTAATACCGGACGGCTCGTCAGGCTGTCGCTGCTTGCTGCAGCTGCTCTTATAATATTTGTCCTTGAAGCGCAGATACCTCCGATCATTCCGTACATTCCGGGAATGAAGATTGGTCTTGCTAATATCATAACCCTTTTTCTTCTTGCAACACATTCAAGACGAGAGGCATTTATGGTGCTTATTGTCCGTATAATTCTGGGAAGCTTCTTCGCTGGACAGATGGCGGCTCTTATGTATTCCCTTGCCGGCGGAATGCTGAGCTTCGCTGCCATGTGCGTCGTCATGAAGCTCGCCGGTAAAGAACACCTGTGGTTCATAGGAGTTACCGGCGGAGTGTTTCACAACATCGGGCAGATAATCGCTGCACGCATTCTCATGCAGACCGCTGCTGTATACGCATACATCCCATATCTTATCCTTTTTGGAATTACCGCCGGACTTTTCTGCGGACTGTGCAGTCAGCTCCTTGTAAGGCATTTCAGGAGGATATTCTGCTCCGGTACCGGAGACACAAAAAAACCTTGACTTTTCCCCTTTTATGCTGTATAATATTACTTGTGTGCGAAATATAATGGGGTATAGCCAAGCGGTAAGGCAACGGACTTTGACTCCGTCACCCGTGGGTTCAAATCCCGCTACCCCAACCACATCCGAACGCAGCGATCGATACAGAATCGTTGCGTTTTTCTTTTTTGCCGAAAACGTAAATATTAGCTTGAAAGCTATTGACAAATCTCGATAAATTATGTATAATAAAGGAAAGAACTGTAAAACACCATTTACAACTAATCGAAAGGAGGCGGTTTATATCGCCAGGGGAATACAAAATCGACCAACAAAAGAGATGATCGTCCAGATAGCATCCAAGCTATATCTCAGGAATGGTTTCACAAATACCAGCAATAAAAAAATCTGTGAGATACTGGGCATAAGCACGGGCAATCTGACATTCTATTTTCCGCAAAGAGAACACGTGCTCACTGAATTCGTCAAGGAACTCTGCGACTTTCAGCGGCGTCAGATAAATATGCTCGAACATGAAGACAAGTCACCTCTTTTAGCTCTCTGCATCGAATTTGCAACAATGGCTGCTGCTGCTGAGGAAAATGAAGCCATACGGGACATTTATATTTCCGCTTACACTCATCCACTGCCGCTTGCGGTCATCCGTGAGAACGACACAATTAAAACACAGCAGATATTCTCAGAATTCAACCCTGACTGGACTGACGATCAGTTCGCCGTCATGGAGAACCTGTACTCCGGCATAGAATACGGTATGTTTTCCTCCGCTGGGCAAGATGATACAAGCCTTGATCTGAGGGTTGCCTGCGGACTGGACGGGGCAATGCGGCTGTACAATGTTCCTGAAAGCCTGCGGAATCAGAAGATAGAAAAAATCATCGCAATGGACTACAGAAGTCTTGGGAAGAGGATGCTTTCCGATTTCAAGGATTATATCACTGCTGTCAACTGGCAGACGGTTGAAACCACACGACAGAATATGCTTGAAAAAGCAACGAAAAGTAAACTTAAAGAGGAGGTAACTACATGAGAATTAAATTCAGAAAAACATTAGCAGTATTGGCGTCAGTATCAATGTGCAGCAGTACACTGCTCCAGTTCCCAAGCGGAACTTTTAACCTCACGCTGCCAGTTTCAGCGGCGGAGGGAGACGTTCAGATCAACGAAACAAACTTCCCGGACGCTGTGTTCCGAAGCTACGTTGACGAAAACTTCGACACAACGGATGACAATATCCTGACAGCGGATGAGATCGCAGCGGCGACGAAGATCGATGTTGTCAACATGGGCATCAAGGAACTCACGGGCGTGGAGTATTTCACAGCACTGGAATATCTGGACTGCTTCTCCAACCAGCTGGAGAGCCTTGATGTGAGCAAGAATACGGCACTGACCGAGCTGTACTGCATCGAAAACCAGCTGACCAGCCTTGATGTGAGCAAGAATACGGCACTGAATTATCTGCACTGCGAATCCAACCAGCTG
>JAZNOB010000122.1:0-1790 GCA_045580565.1 Ruminococcus sp. | reverse complement strand
GCACGCCGAAGGCGTGAGATCGGGGATTGCGGGTAGAAAAGTAGGCTGAGATTTCAGCGTTACTGCGCTTTTTACAATCCCCTCAGTCAGCTGCGCTGACAGCTCCCCTTACTAAGGGGAGCCTTGGGCGGTGCGCTTTGCACTTTTAATCGCACGCACGACTTAAACGCCCCTTGTGGGGCATTCGGGTGCGCTCACCGGACGCAGAAACTTACGTGGGGTGGACTGCGGTGCAGCTGGCGCCAGCTGCAAACTACAATTTATACTCTCCCAACATTTGACAGAAAACCTTATTACATTACAATCTATATTCCAGCAATAATACCATACATCTCCGGACGTCTGTCACGGAACAGACCCCAGCTCATTCTTGCGTCACGAAGCTCGTCCAGATCGAATGAATCAATGATAACGCCGGCATAATCTCTCGCCGCCTGCTGTATTACTGCACCTGTATTATCTGTAATAAAAGACGAACCGTAGAAAGTCAGCTCGGACTTCTGGTACTGATTCTCAGCGCAGGGAATGACTGATTCTGTGCCGATGCGATTCGCTGCTATAACAGGTACGAGATTTGCAGCGGAATGACCCTGCATACATCTCTGCCAATGGGGCATACTGTCAACCTCAAGGATAGGCTCAGAACCTATAGCGGTAGGGTAGAGGAGAAGCTCTGCGCCCATGAGAGCCATTGAGCGTGCAGCTTCAGGAAACCACTGATCCCAGCAGATGCCTGCGCCTATGCAGCCGTAGCGTGTATTCCACACCTTGAAGCCTGTATCGCCGGGTGTGAAGTAGAATTTCTCTTGATAGAAATGGTCATCCGGTATATGGGTCTTACGGTAAACGCCCAGGATCTCGCCGTCAGCGTCTATCATGGCAAGGCTGTTGTAGGTATTGTTTCCGGATTTTTCGTAGAAACTTATGGGCAGTACTACGCCAAGCTCCTCGGCGATCTTGCGGAAATGCTGAACGGCGGTATTATCCTTCAGTGATTCAGCGAAGCTGTAATAGCCGTACTGACGTTCCTGACAGAAGTAGGGACGTTCGAAAAGTTCAGGGAGCAGAATTACATTAGCTCCGTCGGCAGCAGCCTGTCTCACAAGTCGTTCGGCGGTCTGGATATTTTCGTAAACCTCCGGTTCGCACGCCATCTGTACAGCGGCTACGGTTATATTTCTCATATGGGTTCTCCTTTGTAATAATATTATTTAGGTATCTGCTGAGTAATACAATGAATATTTCCTCCGCCGATTATGATATCTCTCGCCGGAATCGGCACTATTTCTCTGTCCGGAAAGCATTCGCCCAGAACTTTCAGGGCTTCCTTATCCATAACATCCCCGAACTGCGGCACAAGAACCGCCTTATTCGCTATGTAAAAATTCACATAGGACGCCGCAAGTCTCTCATCCGGTTCTCTTGTCGGCTCACCGTCGCACAAATCAAGCCCCTCGCATTCCTCCGCTGTCATGCACACCGGCTCCTCCGGTATATTCAGCAGACGTACCTTTATCTTACGTCCCTTTGCATCCGTTTCACGCTGAAGGACGTCAAGGCACGCCTTTGACAGGGGATACTGAGGATCGTTTTCATTGTCCGTCCATGCAAGGACTACCTCGCCCGGTGCGGTGAAGGCACAAATATTATCCACGTGCTCGTTGGTTTCGTCATTATATATTCCTCTGGGAAGCCATATGACCTTCTCTGCACCAAGATACTGACAAAGCTTTTCTTCGATCTCAGCCTTTGTCATATGGGGATTCCTGCCCTTGCTGAGCAGACAGCTT
>JAZNOB010000121.1:0-6667 GCA_045580565.1 Ruminococcus sp. | reverse complement strand
TATCCCATATATCTCATACTGCTTACCCCTATTATACCCGCTTTCATGCTCTTTTATTTCTCTGTCCGCTTTTTCTAATGCTTCGTTTACTCCTTCTAAAAGGATCTTGTAAGCTTCTTTATATGTGTTCATAATCTCACTCACCTTATATATATGTATATTAGACACACTTTGTGTCATATTTTATATTATGACACGTTTTGACTCTAAAGTCAATACCACATTTTGAAACATGATAAAATTATTTTGATACAATTCTATTTGTGGATCAACTGAGGTGATAATTATGGCTGTTTATAGAAGGATACGTGACGCTCGTGAAGATTCTGATATGAAGCAGCGTGAAGTTGCAGAATTACTATTTATAAATCGCAGTGCATATTCCAACTATGAAAATGGTTCACGTACCATGCCGCCCGAAATTCTCAGCAAGCTCGCCGACCTTTTCGGCACAAGTACTGACTATCTCATGGAGCGAACTGACGAGAAAGCTCCCTACCCTAAGCCTAAAAAGTCCGGCGATAACGTGAGATACGTGGATGTTTCCGGATTGACTGACGAGGAGATCGAACATATCAGGAATTTCGTTGACGATCTCAGAAAAGCCCGTGGATTCCGTGATAAATGAAATCACATCTTGCTATTGACATATTCGTTTCTTTGTGATATAATATAATCAATAAGTAAATCTCCAAGGCGTTTCACAAAAAAGCGAACCCACACAGAGCTGGCACTCTGTGTGGGTTCTTTTTATGGATCTCAACCAAAAGTTGGGGGATTTTAACCATGTGCGGAGCACACCGACCAAGGCCCCCCTTAGTAAGGGGACCTGTCACGCCTGCGGCGTGACTGAGGGGATTGTAAATACCCCAACATCTGATAGAGAACCCTTTTTATGCTGATGCTGTCCAGTAATCCGAATTTTCGCACATGGCTCCCTTTGAGAAAGGGAGCTGGCACGCCGTAGGCGTGACTGAGGGATTGGTTTTCGAAGCGTAAAGCTGAAATTTCAGTTTGTTTATCACTGAACAATCCCTCCACCGCAGCAAGCTGCGGTCAGCTCTGCACGCCCTTCGGGTGCCCCTCACTTTAACAAGGGAGGCTAAATAGGCTTTTTGACAGACTGAAAGGACTGCCCATCAAGGACAGTCCTTTTCTCTTACATTTTCACACTACGGCTCTGTCTGATAATTCCGTTCCTGAAAATATCAAACACCGTCTGATAGGAGATGCAGGTCACTTCGCCCGGACGTATTTCGATATCCGCCGTTACTCTCATGCAGTGCATCCCAAGATAGGGCGTGTACGCCGTCACCAGATACATCCCTGCCGGCAGTTCCACCGTCATTCTATTCTTGCCGAATGACAGCTTTTTCTGCTCACCGTTTATCCTGATTACCCAGTGGTCGATCAGTATCTGACCGAAAAACCTCTTACCGGATACACACAGCCTGCCTGTTGGCGCTGCCTTTTTCACTCGTTTCCGCACAGGCTTCGGCTCAGGCTCTGCTGCCCTTACCACCTCTGCACGGTCAAATGACGCAGTTACTGGCTTTCGCTCCGGTATCTCCGGCTGGCTTGATCTTGGCGCAGCAGCTCCGGCGGTTTCCTCATTCCGCTTAGTGCTGGCCGCTATTCCGTTCTTTTCAAGATAGCGGTTGGGATCCATTTCGCCTCATCTCCTCGGTAAATTATTATTTACTCTCAGGAATCAGCGGCAGCTCGTCAATGTCTATAACGAGATACTGAAGCAGTGCTCTTGCGTCTGAGGCATTTATTGTGCCGTCATAGCAGCAGTCTGCATTTGCTTCCTGTTCCTTGTTAAGCTCAACGATCTTCGCCAGTGCCTGATTAAGTCTTACAAGGTCAACCATCGAAACGATTCCGTCAATATTTACATCTCCGAATAATACATCATCCGGAAGCTCCACGGAAACTGTAGTAGTGGCTGTGGTTGTTTTTGTCGTAGTCGTAGTTGTATCTGTAGTCGTCTTGGATGTTGTTGTGGTTGTCTTTGCTGTAGTCTCAGTAGTTGTCGTGGTAGTCTTTGTCGTTGTAGTAGTAGTAGTAGCAGTGGTAGAGGTTATGGGCTGATCGCCGCCCTCTGAAAGCTTCATATACACGATACCGCAGCCTACTGTTGACATATAAACTGTACCGAAGGTATTCATATCACCTACAAGGAAGTTGCCGTTGCCTGTACCGCCGTAGGTATGCTCAAGGTTGATAGCCACCCATGTTGCGCCGCTGTCTGTTGAACGGTATACGCCCTGAGGCTCATCTGCTGTGGGCTGACCCCACATATAAAGGGTATTCAGACCGCCTTCCTTTTCAGGTGCGCCGTATCCCATAGTCTTGCAGTAGCTTACGCCGTCCATCTTGGTAATGGTCTTGCCGTAGTCCGTCACCAGATATGCACCGTACCAGCCTGCTGCAATTGCGAATGTTCCCTCACCGAGGTATGCAATACGGAAAGCATTGTCGCACTCGTCGTACTGGCAGATAGTCTGCTTTGTGCTGAATGTTGCGCCGTAGTCATCGCTTACCATGAGGATGTAACGTGCGTCATCAATAGTAGCAGAGGGCTTGCTGTAGAAGTAGTACTGATTATAATAGTAGCCGTATGCGTATACATACTGAGGATTCTCAGCGTCTACGCACAGCCAGATGTCGCTTGACAGGCTGTCGGACAGAGAAGCGTCCTTCCATGTTGCGCCGAAATCGTCTGTGTAGGATACCTTGCCTGTGTCGCTGAGCATGATTCTGTATGAACCGTCCTCAAGCTGGTTGATGGCAGCCTTTGCGCCGGAAAGAGGCACATTGGGCAGAACCTCCCATGTTGCACCGCCGTCTGTTGTATAGTAGCCCTTGGCAAAGGATTCTGCAAGACGAACCATTACCTTGGGATCAGACGGACAGTAAGCAACACCAGCTGTAGAAGCAGTAGAATCAGTCAGCTCGTTCATGCTGGGAACGTGCTGAATGGATTCGGTAAGACTTGTGTGGATAAAGCCGTCGTAGTCGCCGATTACGGAAACAGGATCTCCGCCGGGAATGCTTACCATATCAAGGCAAACTACTTCCTCGATACCGTCTGCCTCGAAGTACATCTGAGGGCAGGTATCCCATACGTTATCACTTGCGAATACGCCGTTACCGGATGTAACAAGGATTCTGTCAGGATCTCTCGGATCGATTACGATAGCTCCGCACCAGTGGATAGCCTTGTCACGAACCCACGGTCTGCCGCCGTCCTGAAGATATTCGCCGAGAAGCGGGCCGCCCCAGCTTTCCTTGTTGCCGGGAGTGAACTCACGCCATGTTGCGCCGCCGTCTGTTGACTTGAAGAAACGGTCGCCCCATGCGATAGCGTCTCTGTCCCATGCGTCCTCAGTCCAGCTCTGTGAATACCACTGAGCACAGGTCGTAGCAACCAGCTTATTGGAATCATTCGGGTCACTGAAAACACCGCCGTAGCCTGCGGAAACTGTGTTGCCGCTTACGTCTGTAGGTGTGATATCAGTGAGAGAGCCTGTCTCCGGATCATACCTGAAGCAGTTACCGGGGCCTCTGTCGAAGATAACGCCGGTCATTGTTGTAATGAGCAGCTTGCCGTCAGCGTCAAGATTGATTCTTGCGGGCATCTGCGCTGTGGGGAAGTCAGCGTGAAGGGGCTGGAAGTCGTCGCTGCCTACGTCTGCAACGTGCATATTTGTAACGCCTGTTACAGATGTACCAACGTAAACCTTGCCGCCTGTGATCATGACAGTAGCAACGCCGTTAGATGAACCGTCGTACTTATCGCCTGTTGTCTTTACCTGATGTGTTGTCCATGTAGGCCAGTTGATAGTCTCTGTGAAGAGTCCAAGCTCACCGTAGCCCTCAACAGCCTTCCATGTGTCACCGCCGTCCTCACTCATAATAAGTCCGGAGCTGCCGGCAGTAGCGTCGCCGCCGCAGTAGATGATATCCGGATTGTCAGGGTCAACTGCAATAGCCTCGCCGCACTGTCTGCCGTAGCCGTTGCCGTGAACCTGAATAAGGTCTGTTACATCAATAATGTCAAATGTCTCACCGCCGTCCTTGGAACGGAAGATAGCTGTCTTTGCGTCGCTGAAATACGCACATCCGCAGAGCATATACAGATTGTCGTCATTATTGGGATCAACGCAGAATGCGTCAATGCTCAGGAATCCTCTCTGCTCCTCTGTCAGCAGATCCATCAGCTGAACCCAGTCGCCTGTTTCGTAGTCATAGCGATATGCGCCGCCTACGTCTGTTCTTGCATACATCTGATCCTCGCCTGTGATGATACCGGACACGAAGCCTCCTCCGCCTATGCCCAGAGTACCGATCTCCATCTGCGACTCGATGTTTGCACTTGCTGCCTCTGCTGTGCTTTCAGCCAGCGAACCGGGCAGCGTCAGCGCACCGAACAGCGTTGCTGCCGCTGTCAGAAATGCGATCTTTTTGTTAAATTTTCCCATGATTTTCTTTTCCTCCCTCTATACGTCTCAGTAAAAAATAGCCCTACGCTATCCAAGAACATTATACCACAGCCCATTCCATATTGCAATATCCATATCAAGCAAACGCCGAAATTTTGTCACTTTCTCACAAAATGCCGGTCACTTTTTGAGCCATCTAACGAAATATAAAACTTGATTCATGATTTGTTTTATGTTTGTTTTTAAAAACCAGGGGACACCGGCGAATATATATGTTACTATAATAGAATACCGAACTATACACAGATGATAACAGAGGATGAAAGACACATACATATGAGAAAAGCTGCATCCGCAGCATGGAGAGAAAAAACGGAGGTTTTCTATTATGGAAAGCAAAAATATGACCGAAAAGGAATTTGAGGAGTTTCAGAAGCTGCTGGAGCGTGAGCTTGGTGCTGTTGAATCCGATAAGGAGGAACAGGAGATAACCGAAATGCTCCGCCATGAAAGCGCTGCTCATGAGGCTGCACGTCCTGCACGCTCGATTCGTGACCTCAACGCTCATGCTGAGGCTATATCCGCTAAAACTGCGGAGGAGAGAATGGCTCAGAGAGAAAAGGCTGAAGCTGAGCTGAGAGCACAGACTGCGCCTGCACCTCAGGCACCTGTAACAAGAGGCAAATACGAGAAGATCACTGAAGAACCGACAGAACCTCAGGCACCAAAGGCGTCCGAGCTTATAAAGAAGCCCGGCAAGTACGAAAAGGTATCCGAGGACGCCGAGGGCTATTTCAATCCGGAGCTTCCCCGTGAGTCTGCTTCGGAACGCCGCAGAAAGGCTCAGAAGAAAACACGTCTCATCCGTACTGCCGCTGTCCTTGCTATACTATTTATAATAGGACTGGGCATCGGACTTATAGTTAATTCCGCAAAGAAGAACGACGACGGTAGCAAGCCGGCGTCTGCCCCTCAGTCTGCTACAGATTCCGAGGGCAACGCAGTTCCGGCGGAGACTACCGTTACAACAGCTGAGTGCAATATTATCAGCATCACACCTATGACAGATTTTACAGCAGTAATTGAGGGCGAAACTGCACCTCTCCAGATAAGCATGACAACAAGCGGCGCAGCTGACGCAGGCGATCTTCTCTGGGAAAGCAACGACACATCTGTTGCCGAAGTCACCGGGGACGGTATTGTCCGTGGTATTTCTGCCGGCGACTGCGTTATCACTATCTCTGCCAAGGCTGATCCGTCAGTCAGCGCAAAGGTAAACTGCACCGTAAGACATATGGAGCAGATAGACGGCGTTACCTATGTTGACGGCATCCTGCTCCTGAACAAGAGCTATAGTGCGCCTTCTGAATATGATCCCGGCGGACTTACTGAGGAAACTCAGGCTGCATTCGACGAGCTTTGCTCAGCAGCTGCCGTTGACGGTCTGAACATCTACCTTGGTTCAGGCTACAGAAGCTACAGCACACAGACCGATATCTACAACAACTACAAGAGTATGTACGGCTGGGAGATGACTGATACATTCTCAGCCCGTCCCGGTCATTCCGAGCATCAGTCCGGTCTTGCCATTGACGTAAACACCATCGACGACGCTTTCGGCGAAACTCCTGAAGCTGCGTGGCTTGCACAGCATTGTGCTGAATACGGCTTCATCATCCGATACGCTTCCGACAAGACTCACATCACTGGCTACAAGTACGAGCCGTGGCACATCCGCTATGTGGGCACTGAGATTGCTAAGGAAATCACAAGCATGGGCGTTTCCCTTGAGGAATACCTTGGCGTTGAGTCAGTTTATGCGGAGGATGGAGAGTAAATCTTCTGTGCTGGTATAAGCAGATAGTATAAAAACCCTTGGATACAATTTCCAAGGGTTTTATTTTGCTCATTTGACAAAATACGCCAGCACTTCTATAATATAACCTTTGCCGGCTTCTTCCGGAAGGAAGGAGGTAAGTCTGATGATAACTATAATTTCGTTTGTTCTTGTATTTATTGTATCATAAACGCTCTCGCCTATCAACGCCTCCCATCACAGGACAACACGAATTTCGTCAATACCGTAGAAGCTGAGCACCTGGGCAGCCCCTTCTGTTATAACCTCGCCGCTTATGACGATAGGCACTGCCGGCGGACACGGAACATGGACTCCGGCACATATTCTGCCCTCGGCCTCCGATACAGGTATGACCTCACTC
>JAZNOB010000120.1:0-2648 GCA_045580565.1 Ruminococcus sp. | reverse complement strand
TGAGGGGCATTCGTGTGCGCTCACCGGACGCAGAAACTTACGTGGGGTGGACTGCGGTGCAGCTCACCGAACATCCTTGGTGAGGCGTGCCGTCGCCATTACCGTTGGGCGACGGGCTGGCGCCAGCTGCAAACTACAATTCACCAAACATCTTAAAGAGAACCCATTTCCGGTTGACACACCCGCCTCCTGCATGGTAAAATATAATCACACCAAACAAAAGGAGAAATCACAATGGCAAAACAACACTGGAAAGGCAGCGTACTTCTTGCGCCTGTACCGGCAGCTCTCGTATCCTGCGGTACTACGGAAAACCCTAATGTCCTCACTATCGGCTGGACAGGCGTACTCTGCACACATCCGCCTATGACATATATTTCAGTCCGTCCCTCACGTTACTCCTACCCTATCCTCATGGAGAAAAAGGAATTCGTCATAAACCTCACCACATCCGCTATGTGCAGGGAAACCGACTTCTGCGGCGTCAGAAGCGGCAAGGATACCGATAAATTCGCTCAATGCGGTTTTACGCCAGAGCCTGCAAAAACTGTCTCCGCTCCCATGATCGCAGAATGTCCCATCAGCCTCGAATGCAAGGTCACCGAAACAAAGGAGCTTGGCAGCCATACCATGTTCATCGCAGAAATAACCGGCGTAAACGCTGACGAACGCTTCATCGACAGCAAGGGTAAGCTGAATTTACAGCAGTGCGGTCTTATGGCGTATGCTCACGGTGAATATTTCGCTCTCGGACGTAAACTCGGCGATTTCGGCTGGTCTGTCCGCAAAAAGAAAAAGAAGAAGAAAACTCCTCCAAAGGAATAATTTATATAAAACTGATAAAAGCTTGTAAAAAAGTGTTGCAATTTTTATGGGAATATGGTATACTGAAAAGTGTAAGGTGGAGCTTTAACAAGATATTCCACAGGAAAAGGAGTTTAACACATGAGCACAAAGGAAATATTGCAGGAGATCCGTAACGGACTGACCGGTGAATTTGGCGTTGATATGGCATATCTGGAAGGTCAGGTTACAAAATACAAGAATCATGATGCAGCTGCCGAAATCGAAAGCGGCATCGCTGAGATGGCATACGAGATCCTTCCGGAAGAAAAGAAGGAACAGGTCGCAAAAATGATGTATCTGGACGGCAGACGTCTGGACGCTGTTATGAATGACGCCATCCAGCTTATAAACGAAGGCAAGCATGAGGAAGCTTTCAAAATGACTGAGGGGCTTTACACAAAGATAAAGATCGCATACCGTGAGACTGAGAATATCATGTATCTGAGCCTCCGAAATCCGCTGGAGCACCAGCTGTATCTCTATTTCTACCAGCCCTCAAAGCGTCTGGAAAGACCGCCATTTGACCTTTCACGTATGGTCATGCTTCACGGCTATAATCTGCTGGAAGCAAAAAGACCTGAGGACGCTATTGCTGTTCTTGAGGACGCTATCCGCTACAATCCTCTCAATACCGACGCATATTTTGAGCTGGCAGAATGCTATAAGTATCTGAAGCAGAATGACGATCTGCTTGGCTGCATTAAGGAAACTCTCAGCATTGCTACATCTCCCGAGGAGCTGTCACGCTGCTACTGCAATCTGGGCTTCTACTGCGTTGAGATGAAGGATTATGACAGCGCTGTATGCTTCTACTATGAGGCTATGATCTATGCGGACAACCCTGTTGTTACAGCAGAGCTGCATCATATCCACACTATCACCGGCAAGAAGATCAGTCCTCCTGCACGTAAGAATGTAAATGAGGCGTTCGAGAAGTACGGTATCACACCGGGCGCAAATGAAGAGGTCGTTGCAGTTGTGGCTGCACTGGGCAAGGAATCCGTTGAAAAGAAGGATATTCCACGTGCAAGGATCTATTTCCGCATTCTCTACAGTCTGACAAATGACGCTGAGGTCAAGAAAACTCTCGACCAGCTGAATCAGATAAACTGATATTACATAAAAGAATCCGCAGGTTTGTTGCCTGCGGATTTTTGTTATAGTTCTAATTTAGCATTATATTCATCGAGAACATCAGTGGAGTCTGTATATTTTCCGTCAGTCTTTACAGAAAGCATATACACGATATTCCTGTCACTTGTGATACCCATAACTGTAGTATAGCCTCCGGATACATCATGAGCATACGCATATCCGTCGTTAACCACAGTGTATTCATTATCACTGTAGGCTTTCGGCAGCTGCTGTATGAATCCATCTATGTCTGTATATACCGCATCAAAAAGAACAGTCACCCTTATATGGGTATTATTTGCCGTATCATCAAAGTCAAGAATATAACAAGGTCCCATGCCATAATAGTATTCTTCAATCTGTCCAAGAGTAAACTCCCATGTATATATAACATCCGGCAATGGAAGGAGTTCTTCTTCGGAATACTGTTCTTTCATGGCATTTGTTAATTGAGGATATGTAAAATAACAATTGTCCTCATATAGCACGCAGTCAGGTTCATCCGGAGCTTTTGTTGTAACCGCAGCAGTCGCTGTTGTGCCCTCCGTCTGCTGAGATTCTTCTCCGGATGCACAGGCAGTAAGCGCAAGCGCGGATATGACTGCAAGTGTGAGCGTAAGTTTTTTCATGGTGATTCCTCCTTTCACGCAATCGCAAACACATTCTCT
>JAZNOB010000119.1:0-34829 GCA_045580565.1 Ruminococcus sp. | reverse complement strand
GTGAAAGCCGTGTCTTTCCATTATCTCACGTACCACGGATATATTTGTAAGATTTTCCATATAGATCTCCTTATATGTTACTGAAGTCAGACCTGATAGTTCTTCCCAGAACTGTCGAATAAATAAGGCATTCCCTCACCTCTGTACCTGTTATTCTCCTGAGCGCAAGGCTGTATATATATAGCTGAAGCTTGTATTTCTCAAGAAGCTCCTGCTCTGTGCGCACATAGTCGGTTTTATAATCGACAAGTACAAAACCGCCGTTTTCCTCAAATGCAAGGTCTATGATACCCTTCATCATGCTTCCTGCTTCTCTGAAAGGAAGCACAGCACTGAGAGCCTCGTCAGAAATATTCTCAGGTATGCCAAGGTCACTTATACGCACAAGAAATTTCTTCTCACGGTAAAGCTTTGGTGATTTCCTGATACGTGCATACAGCTCGCTTCTGAAGAAAGGCTCAGTATCCTCAGGACGTACTGAGCGCATCTGTTCCTCTGAAAGGAAGCCTGCACGGTAAAGCCTCTGAAGCTCACTGACGGTATCTTTCTCTGCCTGAGCAAATCGTGCATACTGGAAGAATGCGTGTACTGCTGTACCATGCTCTGCACCTGTAAGCATTTTTTCCTTTTCACGTGTGCATCTCGGTCTTTTAAGAGTAAGGCTTTCACCAGTCTCAGCCTTTGACGCAGCTGATACGCTCATCAGTGATATTTCATTCTGAGCCTTTGTGCTATACTCATATTCCATAAGCCTGCGGATCTCTGTAAGCTTTACCGGATCGGGAGCCGGCATAGGCTCTGATGAAACCGTTATATCGCCGGTCGGCTCATAGGCATTGCTATAGCTTATTTTCAGCTCCGGAAAATACTTATCCTCGCTGCACTGTGCGATAGTCTCAGCTTCGGGTACTATTGCGGTCAGTTCCTTGTCACCTCTTAACATAATAGCCATCCACAGCCAGTCTGCCATAGTTTCGGCACTGTCAGCAAGCTTACGTGGAATGCCATCCTCTGAGCCTCTCATCTGCTCAGCATACGACAGAAGCTTTGCCTTGTCCTTAGCGTTATACCTGAGAGGTATGAACAGCTTCTGCCTTGCACGTGTAAGTGCAACGTACAGAAGTCTCAGCTCCTCGGAATTTCTCTGACGGCGCATTTCGTTTATAATGACCATATGTGGAAGTGACTGATATTTTTCCAGCGTATCGGGATTCTGAAGTCTCAGACCCGCAAGACCTGCATCGGTGCAGAGAAGCTTCTGCTTGTTGTCCTGCTCACTGAATTCAGTCTCCGTGTTGCAGATAAATACGAATGGGTATTCCAGTCCCTTAGAACCGTGCATAGACATTACCCTTACTGCATTATCGCTGCCCTTCTCATCATCAGCCTGCTCGAAATCCTTGTCCTTGTCAAGCATAATATCAACATATCGGAGGAAGCCTGTGATACCGCCGGTCTCTCCTGCATTTTCTTCGTATGAGCGAGCGTACCTGAGAAGAAGATGGAGATTGGCACGCTTCTTTGCACCGTCCTTGTAAAGCTGCATCACTGAAAGAAAGTCTGTAGTCTCGTAAATCCTTCGCACAAGCTCCTCAAGGGAATAAAGTGCGCTTATCTGTCTCAGCTCTGCAAGGGTTTCGTAAAGACTTCTGCACTTTTCATAGAGAGCATCTGAGCATTCCCTTCTTTCAAGAAGAACGCACATTGCAGGGTACAGACTGAGACTTCGGTCAGTAAGCCTTACTTCAGCAAGGTCATCCGCTGTAAATGAAAACATAGGAGACAGCATAACTGCTGCAAGGGATGTTTCCAGCAGTGGATTGTCAAGCACTCTCAACAGGTCCAGAAGCAGACCTACCTCCTTTGATTTAAGATAGCCTGACTCGCCAATACCCTTCACAGGAACACCGAGCCTTGACAAAGCATCTGAATAGCCTTTGGCATATTTCTTCTTGCGCACAAGTATGCAGAAATCCTCCGGCGTGCACGGACGAAGCACCCTGCTTTTATCAAGCACCGGATAGCCTTCCGTGAGCATTTTCTTTATAGTTTCAGCTGTATATATAACTGATTGGTCAGTCCCATCTTCTGCGTCCTCCTTTTCCGGAAGAACCGCAACGGCAACAGCCTGCTCCTCATAAGGAACAGAATCATAACCATCTGCACCTGCGTAGAGCCATTCTTCTTCTGTATAGTCAACCTCACCGCATTCGGAGGTCATGAGATTTGCAAAAAGATAATTTACAAAAGCTACCGTCTGACGGCTGCTTCTGAAATTTTTACTCAATCTTATAAGCTGCAAAGGTTCACAGCTATTTTCAAGATATGGTTCAGCGTCAGCCGCAGCTGCACTGAAGTTCCGTGGGTTTGCATTTCTGAACTGATAAATGCACTGTTTCACATCTCCTACAAGGAATACATTATCGCCGTATCTGAGAGTACCTGTCCGCTCATTCCAGCCGTTACGTGACATAAGCCTGAATATATAGTCCTGTTTATTGTTGGAATCCTGATACTCGTCAATCATGATAAGCTCGTAGTACTCCGCCATCTCTCTTGCCGCAGCAGATGGGCGGATATTTCCATTCTCATCGGTATCTGCAAGCAGCTCCAGTACCAGTCGTTCGCCATCGTCAAAGCTAAGGGCATTGCGTTCGGTTTTCATCCTCCAGAGCGCTGCCGACATATCAGCCTCAAGCTGACACAGCAGCGGCAGAAGCTTTATATGCTCCGACATATCATTCTCAAAATAGGGCAGCATGGACGTTATCCTGCCAAGGAGAGCTTTCAGTCTGTCATCATACTCTCCACGTATATCGCGAACCTGTTCGAATCTCGCCATATTCAGAACAGACTTTTTTCTTACAGCCGGATAACGCTTTCCATTGTGAAGTCCCATAAGCTTCAGAGCAAAGCTGTTTATCCTCTCAGTATCCGGCTCACGTTCGTCAAGAAGCTTTTGAAGCATAGCGGCTGCCTCATAGTCCTCCATGACCCATTCAAGAACATTGTTATTGCTTTCATACAGGTCTCCTGCAAGATATACCGCACGGTCGCACAGTCTGCGTATAGCTGCGGCTTCTCCTCTGCATCCGTCCAGAAGACTTTTGTAGTAAATATTCTCAGCTGCCGGCTTCCTGTATTCCTCCATAGCTTTTTTTATCCACGCATCCCTGAAAGGAATTGAACCGAAAAATTCATGAAGCTTTTTCAGCAGTTCTTCAAGCGGTCTGTCCGACTTGTGGCAGAAAGCATCCCAAAGAACAGTCATATCCTCAGGCCTTTCCCTGTGCCATGTACATATTGCTTCATCCGCAGCCTTGAGCGTAAGTATCTCCTGCTCAGAATCATCAAGTACACGGAAGGCAGAGGTTATCTCACCATCGCCCATATGCTCCCTGATTATATCAAAGCAGAAAGCATTTATAGTTGCGATCTTTGCGCTTGGAAGAAGCATCTGCTGGCGTCTGAGCCATGTATCCTCGGGAGCTGCGGCTATAGCTCTTTCAAGGGAAGCAGAAAGTCTCTGGCGTATCTCAGCTGCTGCGTCCTTCGTAAAGGTAACTATTATCATTTTCTCCACAGGTACCGGACTTCTCCGGTCAGCAATTATCTCAGTAAGTCTCTCTACAAGTACGGAGGTCTTTCCGCTTCCGGCAGCAGCTGAGACAATAAGTCCGCATCCTCTTGCATCTATCGCAGTCTGCTGCTGGGTAGTCCATCCCATTCATATCACTCCTTTCACTGTATGCTTATTATTTATCATCACCTGAAAGCTCTTTCATAAACTGTGCTTTCAGTTCAGCCGATTTATCTGTTATCTTTCTCTGCTTATGCTTATCGCCGTTTCCGCAGATTCCCGAATAATTGCAGAAATCACAAGCGTCCCTGCCGCTGATACTCAAAGGACTTACGGCAGCTGTACCATTGTATATCTGCTCAGCTGTATCTATAACCTTAGCTGAGGTGTAGCTTCTCAGCTGCTTCATCTGGGATTCACTGAGAAAATCACCGCTTCTGCTGTCAAATCTGTCTCCGCTTTTAACAAGCATGGGCGTAATGAACCTGCCGTCAAGACCCTTATCCATACATCTTATGATATCAGGCTCGTTTATAAACAAGCCGTTCATCCTGTACTGGGAAGCAAGAGCATTTTCAGCGGTGTTCTGTTTACCTCGCTCAGCCGTGCATTCAGGCATTCCGGCAGGCAGATACAAAACTCCGGCAGGCTTTGCGCCGGAAAGCTTCGCTCCGTCGCCTGTTACTGCAAAGAGGTAAAGCAGCATTTGCATATCAAGACCGTACACAAGATTGCCCAGCGAAAATTTCTTTCCGCCTGTCTTGTAATCGACGACTCTTACCCAAGTATCATCGCCTTTGCGCATCACATCAACCCTGTCCGCAATACCATGTATTATTACAGGATGACCGTCCGGCGTTATGAGTCTTGGTGACGGAAAATCTGCGCTTCTGCCAGATATTTCGGCTTCGAAATATTCAGGGTAGAAATCAGACTGGGAAAGCTCCTGCTGAAGATGCGCAGCAAAAGCTGTCATTCCATCGTTCATACGGTCAAGTGCAGCAGCCTCACGTATATTCTGCTGAAAATCACCGCCCAGAACATTTACCCAGTATTCACCTGACAAACTGCGTATCCCATCGGAAAGCTCCTGCTTTGTCATACTAAGGAACTGCTCTCTTGGTACACTTCTCAGCAGCTGTTCCATACAGGCGTGCACAAGGCTTCCGGTTTCAAGGCTGCCAAGATGTATTTTCCTGCGCTCAAAGAGTTTCAGAGCATATCTGCAAAAATACTGGAAGGGACACATTCTGAAGGATTCAAGCCTTGACGCTGTAAGCACGATACTGCTGCCCGTAAGCTTCTCCATAAGCTCCGGCTTTACTGTAAAATCTGTATCCTCATGAACGCTTCTCAGGTAGTCAATTCTTCCGGCGTAGTATTCATCCTCATAAAGCAGCGTCTGAAGTGCGGCAATGTCAGGGTCACGCTTTGAGAAATCCTGAACGTAGTGATAATATGCCGCTGCCTTTGTGACCGCATAGTAGGTTGCCGGCACGGACTTGCTGCACAAAAGCATCTCACTGCTGTTTTCAAAGAGCAGCAAGGCAAGGTCTGCGATACTGCTTCTCATGCACCTGCTGTCACCTGAGTCCTTCAGAGGATAACAGAGATAAAGCTCCTCTGATGCACTGGATAGTATCTTATATACAGCAAGACGCTCATCTGCCGCTGAAAGCTCCGGAGGCTGACCTATGGTTATTCCGTTCTGTTCAAGCTCCAGACGTTCACGCTCTGAGAAAAGACTGCTGACCTTTCCAGATGCTGGAAAGCTTCCCTCGCAAGCTCCGAGTACAAACGTAACCTTAGGCTCACTCAGTCGTGAAGTTCCTGCCGGCGCAATCATAACGGCATCCAGAGTTCTTGGGGGAACTGCGTGAGTAACCGTTCTTAGCATTGAATGGAGCATTGTAAAATACTCTGATGATGTGCAGCTGCCCTCTCCTGAAAGCTCTGCCAGTATATCCAGTATATCCATAAGGCTGTCCCAGACACGCCTGAAGTCCTGCTTCATCTGAAGCTGTCTGCCGGCATCAGCCTCTGAAAAAAGCTTCTCTGCACGAACGCCTGCACCGATACCTTCAAGAAAGCTGTACAGTATCCTGCTGAAATCAGAACCTACGGCAGCATCCCTGCACATTTCCCTGAGCTGTAAAAGCGGCGCAAGGAGCTTCTGCTTTATTGCCTCAGCCTCCTCTGCACCATCGCCGCAGGTGAAAGGTTCGTTCCACATACTGCCGTCAACGCTCCACACATAGCAGTAATTCTCAATCAATGAAAGCTCCGTCAGAGTGCAGTCAGTGAAGCCCGATTTTCCTAATCTAAGCAGAAGCTCAGTATCAGGCTCACGCTTTCTCATGAGTGCCATAAGGGACGTGATATATACCATAAATGGCGTATGGAGAACCGGCTGCGGCATATCAATATGACACGGCAGACCGTATCTTTCCATAGAATGACCCAGTATACCTGCATAATCTGCCAGATTTTCCGTAACCACGGCAATATCACCGCATCTCAGCTCCGGATCTGCTGCAAGCATTCTTTTTATGGAAGCACATACAAATTCCGCCTCATCAAATGGCGTGGCAGCTTCAATGATATGTATATGCTCCGATTTTCCGGATGGCTCTGCTTTGATCGGACGGAATACTGATTCACTGAGTCTTTTCAGGTCGCTGTGCTTCATTCTGTGCTGCTCGGTAAAGCGAACAAATTCCCACTGCACACGCAGGTCTGAGGCGATACTCCTGATCTTCCGGCAGGCTGCTCCTACTGAACCGAAAAGTGAAAGCTCCGGTTCTTCCTCTGACTCCATACGAAATGCAATATAAACCTCGTCAGCAAGCCCCACTATAACCTCAAGCATTTCATACTGGTCAGGCGTAAAGCTTTCAAATTCATCTATAAATATAACCTTGCCCGCAAAGAAGTCGTTACCGTTTGCTATAGCCGCTGCCTCGGTTATATCCGTAAGCATATCCTTGAAGCCATGCTTCACCAGAAGCATCTCATACTGCTGATAAATAAAGGCTATATCGCAGGTCTTGTCATAGAGTCTGCCTCTGACAGCGCTGCATTTCTCAAGCAGCTGTTCTGAGCTTATGCCGCTTCTTCTCAGTACAGATATTATTGCCGCAGCATCAGATGCAAACTCACTTCGTCCGCACTGCCTTGAAAAGGTTCTAAGCTGCCCCTCGGCACGCCTTACAGCCTGTAGTACAAGTCCGGTCTGCATAAGCTCATCCATATACGAGCCTGCTTCTCCGCCGCCTAAACGCTGGAAGATGCTTCGTGCCAGCGAAGTAAAGCTGTGGGTCTCGATACTGTTAAACAGCTCTGCACCCAGACGATTATAGAGCTTACGGTCAAATTCATAGGAAAACTGCTCCGGTACAACGGCAATAATGTCCCTGCCCTCAGCTGCATTTGTCTCTATAAGTTCCATTATCCCGCAGGATTTTCCGCAGCCTGCACCGCCTATGAAAAAGTGTAACACGAAAATCCCTCCTATGCTCACATGACACATATAACAAAAATCCGCAGATAGTACACCTATACTGCGGATTGCTTACATTACTTTAATAATTCTCAGACCTCAGTCTCCACGTTGATCTCACGGTGAGGAACTGGTGTGGAGAATACGATCTGTGTTGATGTGTTGCCGAACCGCTGTATTCTGCCGATAAAAGCGTCCAGCTCCTGTGTTGACGGGAACGATACTTTGATCAGCATAGAATATATTCCGGTAACGCAATTGCATTCAAGTACATTGGGACAGCTGCTGATAAACGGATAAAACTCACCCTTACGGTCAGCTGCCAGTTCAAGATTGATGAACGCAGTAATATGATAGCCAAGCTTCTGGCGGTCGATCACAGTGTTATATCCAAGAATAATACCCTGCTTCTCCAGCTTGTCGATTCTGGAAGAAACTGCCGGTGCAGAAAGAAACACCTTGGACGCAAGCACCTTCAGAGGCATTCTTGCGTTTTCCTGCAGCAGAGTTATAAGCATTGCATCAATTTTATCCATTCTCTTTCCTCCTGTATCAACTGTAGAAAATAAACCTAAAGTCTCGTTTATATACAGTCAATACACCTTTTTCCTTATTTTTATGAAGTTTCAATTCCATTATAGTATAACAAATAAATATTGATGTATGTTTGATAATATATAAATTTTTATATCATCTCTGGTTCTTTCGCTTTATGTCATCTATTCTTGACTTTGCATTGCGAACATCCTGAAGGCTTGCGCTGAGAGTTGACTCTGCCTCATCCAGCAGGTGATTTACATAGTCAGCCGCACCGGCACGTATCTCATTGGACGCAACCTGTGCACGGGCAAGCATATCCACGCCTCTCTGACGTGCAGCAACCTGAATGGCTTCCTGTGAGCACATTTCCTTTGCACGCATCTCTGCATCCTGAACGATCTGCTCAGCCTTTGCCTTGGCATCTCCAATAATACGATCGCAGTCGAAGTCGATGAGTTTTGCACGCTTGATCTCGGCAGGTATATTCAGACGAATGTCATTGATAAGCTCACGAAGACGGTCAGCATCAACGACTACTTTATGTGACGCAAAGGGAATCGGGTGGGCACGGTCCAGGGTATCATCCATATCCTCAAGAATTTCCTCAATATTCATCTTTACTTCTCCTTTACAAGTCTTTTTCTTATATCTTCAAGTATCCGCTCCGGAACAAAGTGGCTTATATCTCCGCCAAAGCTTGCGATCTGCTTTACCACACTGGAGCTAAGGTACATATTTTCCGCTGCTGTAGTCAGGAACACTGTTTCCGCACCGTCGTACAGTTTCTTATTGGCAAGTGCCATCTGAAATTCATACTCAAAGTCGCTGACAGCTCTAAGACCCTTGACAATAGCGATAGCACCGACCTGCTTTACATAGTCGGCAAGAAGTCCGTCAAAGCTTTCTACTGTGACATTGGGCAGATTCCCTGTTACAGATCTTACCATATTCTTTCTTTCCTCAAGGGAAAAGCTGAAGTTTGTTTTCATCATATTCACCGACACAAGCACAATGACATGATCAAAAAGGCTTGACGCTCTGGTGATAATATCAAGATGACCAAGTGTCACGGGGTCAAAGCTTCCCGGACATACAGCTATTCTACTCATCCTGCATCTCTTCTTCCTGATTGATATATATAGTTACGCTTATCTTACCGTAACGGTATCTCTTTTTCACGCTGAGTCCGCCTATATTATCAGGCAGAACAAGCTCGTTTTCGTGCTCGCAGACAACCTTGCCTCCAGCAACGATTTTTTCACTGAGAATGGGCAGAACATCCTCAATAAGACCCTTACCATACGGCGGATCAAGAAAAGCTATATGATAGCGGTTTCTGTCAGTTCTCAGAAAATCCCTGCCGTCCGCCTGATAGCACATTGCCTTATCCTGCATATCTGCTGAAGCGAGGTTGTTTCGTACAACGCTCAGAGAACGGGCTGACATATCAACAAACACTGCATTTTTCGCACCTCTGCTGATCGCTTCAATGCCCATCTGTCCGCTGCCTGCGAAAAGGTCAAGAACAGATGCTTCATACAAATCAAACTGCACTGCGGAAAATATAGCTTCCTTGACCTTATCAGTCGTCGGCCGCACATCCATTCCCTCCAGCGTCTGTAGCTTTCTGCCCTTTGCACTGCCTGCTATTACTCTCATTATCTCATACTCCTCTGTTATCTCAGCATATTGCATTCCTTTCTATTATACAACAAGATTGTCGATTTGTCCAGAGTTTACGCAAAAAAACGCACTGTTCAGCATTTTATACAACAAACAGTGCGCATTTATTATATATTATTGCATATCCTGTATAGCCTTGAAAAGCTCCTCTGCAACCGCCTGACTTACTCCTGCTACTCGTGCAAGCTCCTCTGGCGAGGCATTCTTCATATTATCCTTTGTTTTGTAATGCAGCAGAAGCTTCTGTGCTTTCTTTACACCTATTCCGCTGACTTTTGTAAGCTCCAGCTCATAGGACTGCTTTTTGTGCCGGCTTTTCATATAGGATATGGCAAACCGGTGAACCTCGTCCTGTATTTGTGTAAGAAGATTGAATGCGTCCTGCTTGTGGGAAACAGCTATTTCTCCACCGTCTGCGGCGATGGCACGGGTACGGTGCCTGCTGTCCTTTACCATGCCGAAAAGAGGGATTTCATCAAGCCCAAGTTCTCTCAGAACTGGTCTTACTGCATTCACATGACCTGTACCGCCGTCAAGGAGGATAAGGTCTGGCTTACGGTTAAAGCCTTCATCGCCATCCTGATTTACAAAATGTGTAAGCCTGCGCCTGAGCGTTTCCTGCATACAGGCATAATCATCGGGACTGTTCTTTTCAGGAAACGAAAAGCGTTTGTACGCCTTTTTAAGAGGTCTGCCGTTTTCGAAAACTATCATACCTGCAACTATCGACGATGATGACAGGTTTGAGATATCGTATGCTTCTATATATAATGGAGCATTTTTCAGCCCAAGAAGCGTTCCAAGTGTTTCAAGAGCCTTTACCTCTTTTGCAGTACGTCCCGCCTTTAGTGCAAGCTCTTCAGCAGCATTATTCCTTGAAAGCTCCGTGAACTTCACAAGCGTACCACGCTTAGGCGTATGGAGATATACCCTGCTGCCTTTCAGACCTGTGAGCCATTTTTCCAGCATTTCGTCATTTTCAAGCTCTGCGTCAATATAGATATTCTTTGGAATATCGCTGCTTCTGCCATGATAGAACTGACCGATAAACGATTCAAGGAGAGCCGAGCTGCTGTATTCCTCCTCGCTGAAGAAGAACGCCTGCTTGTCGAACAGTCTGCCCATGCGGTAAAAGAGCACTGAAACGCACTGCCTTCCGTTATTATGGGCTGATGCGATAACATCTGCTTCCTCGACATCAGAATCGAACATTTTCTGGGTCTCGCCTGCTTTTTTTACAGCAGATATTCTGTCCCTGAGCATTGCAGCTCGCTCAAAATCGAGAGCTTCCGCAGCCTTTTCCATCTCCTGCTTCATACGCTCTACCGACTGAGCACTGCCGCTTTTAATATAGTCCACAGCCTCTGATATAGTCCGGGCGTATTCCTTTTCAGATACTTTTCCTCTGCAAAGACCTCTGCAAAGGTCAATATGGTAATTCAGGCATGGTCTTCCCTTACGGAAATCCTGAGGGAAACGTCTGTTACAGGTAGGCAGACGAAAAACACGGTTCACCTCTGCAACCGTTTCACGTGTGACAAATCCACTCATGTAAGGGCCAAGATACACTCCTGCCTTTTCACGGTTCTTTTCCGCTGTTATCCTTGGATACGCTTCGTCAGATATGCGGATGTAGCTGTAGCCCTTGTCATCTTTCAGGAGAATATTATATTTAGGCTGATGCTGCTTGATAAGGCTGCATTCAAGCACAAGTGCTTCATACTCTGTATCGGTTACTATAAAATTATAGTCGTACACATTGGAGACCATGCTCGCAACCTTAGGCGTATGGTCAGGATTCTCACGGAAATAACTTGTTACACGGTTTCTGAGATTCTTCGCCTTGCCGATATAGATTATTTCTCCGGCAGCATTCTTCATAATATAAACACCCGGAGATGTTGTAAGCTTCGCTGTCTTCTCTCTGAGATAAGGTAAACGAACGTTCATAAGCACCTCCGGGTGTAATATTATTTTAAATTATAATTGACTCAGGATTCCAGAGCCTTCAGCGCACGCTGACCGATGTCCTTTCTGTAGTGAACATCCTTCCAGTCGATTGACTTAACGCCCTCGTATGCTGTGGCAAGAGCCTCCGGAAGTGTACTGCCTGTAGCTGTAACACCCAGTACACGACCTCCGGCATTTACGATATTTCCATTGTCATCGATCTTTGTGCCTGCGTGGTATACAAAGCATCCATCAGTCTGACCCTTTTCGTCAAGACCGGAGATAACCAGTCCGCTTTCATACTTCTTAGGATAGCCGCCGCTTGCCATTACTACACAAGCTGCACAGCCTTCCTTCCACTTGATATCAAGGTCAGCAAGGCGATTTTCCTCGATAGCCTCGATGATATCAACGAAATCAGTATCCAGAAGCGGAAGAACTACCTGTGTTTCAGGATCGCCGAAACGGCAGTTGTACTCGATAACCTTAGGACCGTTAGGTGTGAGCATCAGACCGAAGTAAAGACAGCCCTTGAATGTACGTCCCTCAGCTTCCATTGCACGGATAGTCGGCAGGAAGATGGTCTCCATGCACTCCTGTGCGATTGTATCTGTATAATATGGATTGGGCGCAACAGTTCCCATGCCGCCGGTATTAAGACCCTCGTCATTATCAAGAGCACGCTTGTGATCCATTGAGGATACCATTGGCTTTACTGTCTTGCCGTCTGTGAAGCAGAGAACGGATACCTCAGGGCCTGTGAGAAATTCCTCAACTACTACCTGAGAACCGCTTTCACCGAAGATCTTGTCCTCCATGATTTCTGCTACAGCAGCCTTTGCCTCATCATAATTCTGAGCGATAACAACACCCTTACCCAATGCAAGACCATCAGCCTTGATAACTGTAGGATATGTATTTTCAGCCTCAATATATGCAAGAACCTTTGAAGGTTCTTCAAATACAGCATACTTTGCAGTAGGAATGTTATACTTCTGCATAAGGTTCTTTGAGAAAACCTTGCTGCCCTCGATGATAGCTGCTGCCTTATCAGGGCCGAATGTACGGAAGCCTGCTGCCTGCATAGCGTCAACCATGCCAGCTACCAGCGGATCGTCAGGAGCAACGAATACCATATCAACTGCAAGATTCTTAGCAAGATCAAGCATACCCTCAATATCAGTAGCCTTCACCGGATGGCATTCAGCGAACTTTGAAATACCGCCGTTGCCCGGTGCACAGTAAAGCCTGGAAACCTTATGGCTTTCAGCAAGCTTCATAATAATAGCGTGCTCACGGCCGCCGCCGCCTACAACTAATATTTTCATGGATATTCCTCCGATTATTAGTGGTGGAACAGACGGATGCCTGTAAACGCCATAGCCATATTGTACTTGTTGCAGGTCATGATAACATGGTCGTCACGGATAGAACCGCCCGGCTCTGCAATGTACTTTACGCCGCTCTTGTATGCACGTTCAATGTTATCGCCGAACGGGAAGAATGCGTCAGAACCAAGGCATACGTCAGTATTCTGTGCAAGCCATGCCTTCTGTTCTTCCTTGGTGAATACCTCAGGCTTTACCTTGAAGATATTCTCCCACGCACCGTCAGCAAGAACGTCCATGTATTCATCGGAAATATATACATCAATTGCATTGTCTCTGTCAGGTCTGCGAATGTCGTCACGGAACTGGAGGTTCATTACCTTTTCGTGCTGACGCAGCCACCAGATATCAGCCTTGTTGCCTGCAAGTCTTGTGCAGTGGATTCTGGACTGCTGACCTGCACCGATACCGATAGCCTGACCATCCTTAACATAGCATACAGAGTTGGACTGTGTATACTTCAGTGTGATAAGAGAGATCAGCAGGTCACGCTTCTTGTCATCCGGAATATCCTTGTTGTCTGTAACCAGATTTGCAAGCATATCGTTGTCGATCTTCAGCTCGTTTCTGCCCTGCTCGAATGTTACACCGAACACCTGCTTGCGTTCGATCTCAGCGGGAACATAGTTCTCGTCGATCTGGATGATGTTATATGTGCCCTTACGCTTGGACTTGAGAATTTCAAGTGCCTCAGGCTCATAGCCAGGAGCGATAACACCGTCGGAAACCTCTCTCTGGATCATCTTTGCTGTGGGAACGTCGCACACATCTGACAGTGCGATAAAGTCACCGTAAGAGGACATTCTGTCAGCACCTCTTGCTCTTGCATATGCGCACGCCAGAGGAGAAAGCTCGCCCAGATCGTCTACGAAATAGATCTTCTTCAGTGTATCGGAAAGAGGTGCGCCTACAGCTGCACCAGCAGGAGATACGTGCTTGAAGGAAGTTGCAGCGCACATACCTGTTGCGATCTTCAGCTCTCTTACCAGCTGCCAGCCGTTGAATGCGTCCAGCAGGTTGATGTAACCAGGCTTGCCGTTCAGAACGGTGATCGGCAGGTCTGCGCCGTCCTCCAGATATACTCTTGACGGCTTCTGGTTAGGGTTACAGCCGTATTTCAGCAGCATTTCATTTGCCATTGTAATTTCCTCCTCAGCAGTTCTTGTTGATGATTCTTGTATCTGCTTCGCCTGTTTCGAGGTCGATGAAACGAACAAACAGGGAAACCTTGTTTTCTTCATTGAGATTTGTCCAGAGCTTGTTTGTGAAGGAATCAATATCGCCTGTCACATGGATCTTCTCCGGCTCACCCTCGAAGCTGGGCAGCGGATTGCCGTCGCCCTGATATGTATGGATGAAGTGACCGATACCATCCAGAGGACAGTCATAGGAGAATGTGAATCTGTGGCAGGCAGCAGGATTGCCCTCTGCACTCTTCAGGATAGACAGAGAATAGGAGAAGCCATCCTCAAGCTCAATGATACCGGAAATACGAGGTGTGAAGTTCGGCTCGTCCGGCTCAAACTTACGGATCCTCAGAGACTGCTCAAAGGTCTTGCCTGCTGCCATCTGCTCGTAAACAGTGTCAGTCTGGTCGCCGTTTGTAACGATAGTTGTCTTGCCGAGAACTCTTACCGGAGCGTAGATAATAAGGCTGGGATCAACAAGCTTTGCAGGATCGAAAGCCTGTGTGCGAATACCTGCGCCGTCCTCAACAAAAACTCTGTTTCTGCTGTTCTCGCTTCTGCCCATGATGAAGTAAGCTGCTACTGCATACTTGCCGCACTCGGACTTACCAAGAATGATGCCTCTGCCGGGATATGAATTATTCTTCAGCTCACTGCTGATACATTTGATTTCCATAGGATTTACCTCCGTTATTCCTGAATATACGCCTTGCCGTCGGTCACCGTTATTTTATCGTCGCAGAAAAGCTGTACAACTCTGGGAAGTATCTTCCACTCAGCCTGCTCCATTATTCTTCTCTGGAGAGTCTCTGGTGTATCGCCGTTCTCAACTGCAACAGGCTGCTGCATGATAATAGGGCCGCCGTCGGCAATTTCATTTACAAAGTGAACTGTCGCACCTGATACCTTTACTCCACGCTGGAGGGCATATTCATGGACACGCAGTCCATAGAAGCCCTCGCCGCAGAATGCAGGGATAAGTGACGGATGAACGTTCACGATACGGTTTTCATAAGCCTTAATAAGCTTTTCGCCAAGTATGGTCATAAAGCCTGCAAGAACTATGAGGTCAGCCTTTTCCTCATTGAGTACGCTTAAAAGTGCGTCTGTGTAAACGTCAGCAGAGGAATATTCCTTTCTTGGGACGACTCTTGTACCAATGCCTGCATTTGCAGCTCTTGTGAGCGCATAGGCTTCATGATTCGACGCAATCACACAGGTAATTCTGCCGTTCCCAAGTCCTTCCTTCTGCTGTACATCAATGAGAGCCTGCAAATTAGTTCCGCCGCCTGAAACCAGTACAACTATATTTTTCATAGGCTTCCCCTTTTACTTCAGGATAACGCCTTCTGTGGATTCTACCAGCTCACCCAGAATATATGCGTCCTCGCCGTTTGCACGGAGGATCTCTACAGCCTTGTCAGCATCCTCCTGAGGTACGCTTACGATCATGCCGACACCCATGTTGAATGTGTTGAACATATCTCTTTCCGGAATGTTGCCTGTCTTTGCGATAAGGTCGAAGATAGGCAGAACCTGAACGTCAGCCTTGTTGATCTTAGCAGCCAGATTCTTAGGCAGGGATCTCGGAATATTTTCATAGAAACCGCCGCCTGTGATGTGAGAGATAGCCTTTACATTAACCTGCTCAAGAAGAGAAAGTACAGGCTTTACATAGATCTTTGTAGGTGTCAGCAGGCATTCGCCCAATGTGCAGCCAAGATCCGGTGAATATCTTGCCAGATTCTGCTCGCTGATAGTAAATACCTTACGAACCAGAGAGAAGCCGTTGGAATGTACACCGCTTGACTTGATAGCAATGAGAACATCGCCAGCCTTCTGGGAATCAGGATTCAGAACCTTGCTCTTATCTACAACGCCTACTGCAAAGCCAGCAACGTCGTATTCATCCTCCGGATAGAAGCCGGGCATTTCAGCAGTCTCACCGCCGATAAGTGCACAGCCGGACTGTACGCAGCCCTCTGCTACACCTGAAACAATGGACGCAACCTTTTCCGGAACATTCTTTCCAAGTGCAATATAGTCAAGGAACAGCTGAGGCTTAGCGCCGCAGCAAATGATATCATTAACGCACATTGCTACGCAGTCGATACCGATAGTATCGTGCTTGTCCATAAGGAATGCGATCTTCAGCTTTGTGCCTACGCCGTCGGTACCTGCAACAAGTACAGGCTTTTCGATACCTGTAAGATCAAGCTCAAAGAGACCGCCGAATCCGCCGATGCCTGTGAGCACGTTTGATGTCATTGTCTTTGCAATGTGCTCCTTCATCAGGGACACTGCCTTATAGCCGGCTGTTACGTCAACGCCAGCCTTCTTGTAGCTTTCAGAATAGCTTTCCATTATAACCTCCATAGAGTCTGATTGTTTTTATTCTTCACCTGTCCAGCAGTATGTGCAGAGCTTGCACTCCGGCAGACCTACTGCTTTTACAGTTCCTTCAAGTGACTGGAATTCAAGAGACGTAAGCTTCAGTCTGCGGCATATCTCGTCACGCAGTCTTCTGCCTCTTTCTGTTGAGGAATCACAGTATTCCTTGATGTATTTTACCCCTTCAGCGCCCTCGTACTCGTCGATTATCTGTCTCGCAATAAGCTCCATCTCTGATGAGCTTCTGGAGAAGTTGAGGTACTTGCAGCCGTACATGATAGGCGGACAAGCTGAACGCATATGGACTTCCTTTGCACCGTTCTCATAGAGGAACTCTACTGTTTCTCTCATCTGAGTACCTCTTACGATACTGTCGTCAACAAAAAGCAGCTTCTTTCCCTTGATAAGCTCCGGCACAGGCAGCAGCTTCATCTTTGCCACCTTGTTTCTCATGGTCTGATTTGTAGGCATAAAGCTTCTTGACCATGTAGGAGTATACTTGATAAAGGGTCTTGCAAAGGGAATACCGCTTCGGTTTGCGTAGCCGATGGCATGAGGAATACCTGAATCCGGTACGCCGCACACAAAGTCAACATCCGGAAGCTGTCCATTTGCAATGTCGTATTCAGCCATGATCTCACCGTTTCTGGTTCTCATGACTTCAACATTCACGCCCTCATAGCAGGCATTGGGATAGCCGTAATATGTCCAGAGGAAGGTACATATCTTCATGTCATCCCTGCCCTCTGCCATGACTTCCATTTCATCCTTTGTAAGACGGACGATCTCAGCAGGTCTGAGCTCATGATGTGTTTCATAGCCCAGCTTATGGAATGCAAAGGACTCCTGTGAGAAGCAGTATCCGTCAGAGCGCTTTCCCACAACTATGGGAAGTCTGCCCATCTTGTCTCTTGCGAGAATAATAGAATCCTCTGTCATAAGCGCAAGGGACATAGTACCCTTGATTTTATCCTGAGCGTAACGGATACCCTCAACAAAAGTATCCTTCTGAGCAATAAGCGCTGCAATAAGTCCGCAGGAATTGATGCTTCCTGAGCTCATTGTCTCAAAGTTTGCATGACCTGATTCAAGAAGCTCATCTGACAGCTCCTTTGCATTTGTAATAATGCCGATAGAGCTGATCGCATAAAGACCCAGCTTTGAACGAACCATGATAGGCTGAGGGTCTGTATCGCTGATACAGCCGATACAGATAGCACCTCTCATCTTTTCTACATCCTTCTCAAACTTTGTACGGAAGGGTGAATTCTCAATGCTGTGAATGTTTCTCTGGAATCCAAGATCGGAAGAATATGATGTCAGACCGCCTCGTCTTGTTCCCAGATGTGAGTGAAAATCGGTTCCGAAGAAAACATCGGAAATGCAGTCGTTAGCAGAGACTGCTCCAAAAAATCCGCCCATACTTACTTATTCTCCAAAGATTCTTCTCATTACTTCCTGATAAGCTTCCTCAGTACCGCCCATATCTCTGCGGAATCTGTCCTTGTCAAGCTTCTCGTTTGTGTTTACATCCCACAGACGGCAGGTATCAGGAGAAATTTCATCTGCAAGAATGATAGTGCCATCCGGCAGCTTACCGAATTCGATCTTGAAGTCGATAAGTCTGATGCCTACGCTCAGGAAGAATTCCTTCATAACGTCGTTTACTTTGCGTGTATAAGCCTTGATAGTGTCGATCTCTTCCTGAGTAGCAAGACCCAGAGCCAGAGCATAATCGTCGTTTATGAAGGGATCGCCCAGATCATCATTCTTGTAGCTGAATTCTACGATAGGACACAGAAGATCCTTGCCTTCTTCTACACCCATTCTCTTAGAGAAGCTGCCTGCTGCTACGTTTCTTACGATAACTTCCAGCGGTACGATAGTAACCTGCTTTACAGCAGTCTCTCTGTCGGAAAGTTCTTCAACCAGATGTGTGGGAACACCTTCCTTCTCCAGCTGCTTCATCATGTAGTTAGCCATCTTGTTGTTGATGACGCCCTTGCCCATGATAGTACCCTTCTTCTCGCCGTTGAATGCTGTAGCGTCGTCCTTGTAATCAACGATTACAACGCCCTCTACATTTGTTGTATAAACCTTCTTTGCCTTGCCCTCGTAGAGCTGTTCTACCTTTTCATAAGTTGCCATTTGATTTTCCTCCGTTTATATAAAATTGATTTATTTAACTTACTTCAAGCTGTCCTGCAAAGCCGCATCCTTTGCAAGTACTCCCTCTTCCATCTCGTTTTTCATTGCTGCAAGCTTTTCAGCGAGAGCCTCGTCAGAAATTGCAAGCATCTGTACTGCAAGGATCGCTGCATTTGCTGCACCATCCACTGCTACTGTAGCTACCGGTACGCCCTTAGGCATCATTACTGTAGCAAGAAGCGCATCCATACCGTCAAGAACCTTTGACTTCATAGGAATACCGATTACAGGAAGTGTTGTGTTTCCTGCCAGCACTCCGGCAAGATGAGCTGCCATTCCGGCTGCCGCAATAATTACACCAAAACCATTTGCCTTGGCATTCTCAGCGAATGCAATTGCCTGCTTAGGTGTACGATGTGCAGACAGAACGTGCGCCTCATAATCCACACCAAATTTCTCCAGCTCTGCAAATGCTGCCTTTACTACAGGCAGGTCGCTGTCGCTGCCCATGATGATCGCAACTCTTTTTGACATATTACCCTCTTTTCTTCGTACAATGTACGAGCGTTCATTATCTTTATATCAAGACTCCTGCTGTAAAACAAGTGCCTCATAAAGCTTCCATTCGCCGGATGAATTTTCCTTGAAAGCAAGTTTCAGCTTCCATGGCTTTTCCGGTTCTGTTTCAGCACCATCATCAGCGTCATTATCTGCTGCTTTATGGAGCTGTATCTCTGTTTCGAAATAAATCGCAGTTCCGTCTGCGTCGTCTATATTGTATATATACAGCTCTGAAAGCTGTCCGCCGTTCCACTCATACTCATCACTGAATACAGATTCGACCTGTAGCAGCGACGATGGATCTGTTATATCCAGAAGGCTTTCAGTTTCCTGAAGCCTGTAAGCGTTCAGAAATGTGATAAGTATATCAGCAATATCTCTCCATTCAGACCACCCAGCCTTATTGACAAGACTGTAATCATCTATGTCGAGTGTGAATGATACAGGTCTTTCGAATCTATGGAGCTTTACCTCCATAAGCTCAAAAACAGTTCCCTGCCGCCAGACGTACTCATCTCCATCCATTTCCATATGGACGAGTGTGCCCTCAAGGCTGAAGCTGTCAGCAGCTTCTGGAATTATGAGCCTGAACTGCGGATCATAGAAGAAGTATTTGCCATCCTTGGCAAGCCTGGCTGTATATATCAGGTCGCTCTGCTTATCTATAGCATCATAGACAAAGGGTACGATGATATCGCCCTCATTATCGATAACGCCGTAAAGAGCGTCCGAGCGCACAACAAGCCTTGCCTTGAAATAGCTGTTTCCTATGCCTTCAAGCTCAGCCCATTCAGCGTCAAGGATGACATTTCCGTTTTCGTCTTTTAGCCCGAAAAGTCCGGTTTCATCCTCGAATATAAAGCTCTCCGCCTCTGAACCATCCGCATTCATTGCCAATGGCACGGAATCGCTGTCGCCTGTCGTCTCTTTGTTTACATTCATGTGAAACACTACGATGGCTGCTGCAAGAATCACCAGCACCGCAAGAAGAAACGCTACAAGGAGACGTGTGTGCCTGTTCACTTATTTTCTTCCTCAGAGCGATGTACAAACTCCTCGGTTTCATGTATCAGGTATACAGGTCTGTTCTTGGTTTCAAGATATGTCTTTGACAGATACTGACCAAGAATACCTATACAAAACAGCTGAAGTCCTCCCATAAGAAGGAGCACGCATATAGTTGTTGTATAGCCCTGCACAGGATCGCCCCATACAAGCCACTTGATAACAACCGCAATTATCATGATAAATGCTATAATACAGCTGATAATACCCAACAGTGATGAAATAGCCAGAGGTGCAGTTGAGAATGCGAATATGCCCTCAAGCGAATACTTGAACAGGGACTTGAATGACCATGCAGTAGTACCGGCTGCACGTTCAACATTCTCATAAGGCATATACTTTGTTCTGAAGCCTACCCAGCTAAATATTCCCTTGGAGAAACGGTTGTACTCCTTCATTGACAGGATAGCGTCAACCATCTGTCTTGTCATGAATCTGAAGTCCTGTGCGCCGTCAGTAATTTCCGTCTGGGAAATCTTGTTCATCACCTTATAGAACTGTCTTGAGAACCATGAACGGACCTTGGACTCCCCCTCACGGGTTACTCGTCTTGTTGTAGCGCAGTCATATTCTCCTGTGAGAACATATTCATACATCTGCGGTATAAATGCCGGCGGATGCTGAAGGTCAGCGTCCATTACGACTACGTAGTCGCCCTTGGAATTCTGAAGACCTGCATACATACCTGCTTCCTTGCCGAAGTTCCTGGAGAAGGATATGTATCTTACCCTCTTGTCCATTGCCGCCATTTTGCGGAATTCCGCAAGAGTTCCGTCCTTTGAGCCATCGTTTATGAACAGCAGCTCAAACTCTGTATCGCTGTGTTTTTCCTGAATCTGTGCCATTACCTTGGTTATCTCCGCATAGAACAGCGGAAGAACCTCCTGCTCATTATAGCAGGGCACAACTATTGATATAAGCTTCACGCTTTCGCCTCACTTTTCCATGTATTGTCAGGCGCATTGCATACGCCCACACCCTACATTATAACACATCCGGTTCTCGTTTACAAGAGGTTTTCAGAAAAAATCTTACAATTCAGTGATAAGCTGTACCATATCCCTTAGCTCAGCAAGAGCTATGTCCTCAATACAGGCACCGCATTTAAGGCTGAGCATTGAAGGGTAATCATCCTCGTTGAAATAATACGTCTTTCTTCCGTTCACTTCCCTTGCACCAACCTCATGAAGATATCCTCCGTACAGGAATTTGATGTCAACATCACCGTCATTACGCAGCATATCCAGTATTTCACCAATATATACTTCTCTTGTTTTCATATCAGAAGCTCCTTTTCTCTATAATTACAGATATAGTATAGCACATACAGATTGAATATTGAATAAGGAATGATGAATAATTTAATGAGCACAAAAAGGACGGCAAGGATAAACCTTACCGTCCTTATTTTAAGCTTTAGTCAAACTTCTTTGTGTAATCAGGCAGCAGGATCGGAGAGATCTTGTCGCTCTTTACACCAGCCTCAGCCTTGATAGCTTCGAACTCGTCGATGTGATCAAGAGTCAGCTCGCCCAGTTCAACTGTGGGAGCCTTCTTAGCTGCGTAGATACCAGCGTTTCTGCCGAATACGATAACGTCCAGCAGAGAGTTGCCCATGAGTCTGTTTCTGCCGTGTACGCCGCCAGCAGCTTCGCCGGCTACGAACAGACCAGGAACGCAGGTCTCACTCTCATCATTTACATCAACGCCGCCGTTCTGGTAGTGAAGTGTCGGGTAGATGATGATAGGCTGCTTACGGATGTCAATGCCGTACTTGCCGAACATTCTCATCATAGCAGGGATTCTCTTCTCGATAGTACCTTCGCCGTTCTTCAGCTCGATCATAGGAGTATCCAGCCATACACCCTGTCCCTCGGGAGTATCAACCTGGTTGCCTCTCTTGCACTCACGGATGATAGATGCAGCTGCAACGTCACGGGTTTCCAGCGGATGCATGAATACTTCGCCGTTTACGTTAACAAGCTTTGCGCCCAGAGAACGAACCTTCTCTGTTACCAGAGCACCGAAGATCTGTTCCGGGAATGCCGCACCAGTCGGATGATACTGAAGTGTATCCTGATACAGAAGCTTTGCGCCCACTCTGTATGCCAGAACCAGACCGTCAGCTGTTGCGCCGTAGTGGTTGGATGTGGGGAAGCCCTGATAGTGCATTCTGCCTGCGCCGCCTGTAGCTACGATTGTAGTCTTAGCTTTGCAGGTCAGGATCTCGCCTGTTTCCATATTCTGGAGAACAGCACCAGCGCACTGACCCTTGTCATCCTTGATAAGTTCAATAGCAGATGTGAAGTCGATTACCGGAATCTTGCGGTTGAGAACCTCGTCACGCAGTGTACGCATGATCTCAGCGCCGGAATAGTCCTTAGCAGCGTGCATTCTCTTTCTGGATGTACCGCCGCCGTGGGTTGTTACCATGTCGCCGTTTTCTTCCTTGTCAAATTCAACGCCCATTTCGTTGAGCCACTTGATGCAGTAAGGAGCGTCAGTTACCAGACGGTAAACCAGTTCCTTCTTAGCTGCATAATGACCGCCGCCGAAAGCGTCGAGGAAGTGCTGTGCAGGGCTGTCGTTGGGCTTGTCAGCAGCCTGAATGCCGCCCTCAGCCATCATTGTGTTAGCGTCGCCTACACGAAGCTTTGTAACGATCATTACTCTCTGACCAGCATTGTCTGCCTCAATAGCAGCAGAACAGCCAGCGCCGCCGCCGCCGATGATCAGAACGTCTGTCTCATAATCCGGACAGGAAAGGTCAGGTCTCTTTTCCAGCAGACTGCTCTTACCGGAAAGAATGTCGATCAGCTCAAGAGGAGCCGGCTCACCCTTGTTGGGTCCGAATTCGATAGTGCCGAACTGATCCTTACGATAGTCCGGATGATAGGTCTGGAGCAGCTCTGACTTCTCTTCAGCAGTCATTCTTCTCGGCTCCATAGCTGCATTTGCTTCTCTTGCAGCTTCAACCTTCTTTATGGATTCAAGCATTTCCTGTGTATACATATTAAAGCTGCCTCCTTACTTCTCAATATCTCTGGTGTTGTACTTCTCACGAATCTCTGCGTCGCTGAGAGCCATCATAGCTCTTGTAGCGTCCTCACACTGACCGGAAGCGATCTCTTCTACACGATCCTTGAGGTGCTGACATTCAGGAGCGATGTACTTACCGTTAAGACGTCTTGCAAGCATAGCAACCTGCGGATGAGAAATACCAGCAGGACAGCGTGTGGAGCAGCAGCCGCACATTACGCAGTCGAAGGATTCCTCTGCGCACTTCTCATATTCGCCTCTCTGAGCGTATGCGATATACTGCATTACGTTCAGTTCCTGAGTACAAGCGTTTGTACAGGAATTACAGCCGATACATGAATAGATCTCAGGATAGAGCTGCATCATGATCTGCTCTGTGGGCTTTACTTCCTCAATATCATAGATCTCCTTGATAAGCGGATAGAAAGGCAGCTGTGTGAGAGTCATGCCCTCCTCAACCTGTGTGGAGCAAGCGAGACATACCTTCAGCTCTCTGTCTCCAGGTACTCTGTAAACAGTAGCACACGCACCGCAGAAGCCGTTACGGCAGCCGCAGCCTCTTACCAGCTTGTAGCCGGCATATTCAAAAGCCTTCATAATGGTAAGGGAAGCAGGTACTTCGTACTTCTTGCCCATGATGAAAACATTAACCATCTGTTCCATGGAAATTCTCCTTTACATTAATATTCATCCGGCATTGTTGCCAGCTGGTCGAAACGGAATACAGGGCCGTCCTTGCAGACATACTTGTTACCGATGTTGCATCTGCCGCACTTACCGATAGCGCACTTCATACGAAGCTCCATTGTGGTATAAACCTGAGACTCCTGGAAGCCCAGCTTCTTCATACCGTCAAGTGTGAACTTGATCATAATGGGAGGTCCGCAGATGAGTACTGTACGGTTAAGGTCAGGCTTCAGCTCCTCAACAAAGCTGGGGATAAAGCCTACGTGACCATCCCATCCCTCCTGAGGACGGTCGATAGTTAGGTCAACCTTAACGCCTTCATCTTTGCACCATTCATCAATGATCTCCTGATAGTCAACCAGATCGTCAGCTGAACGTGAACCGTAGATAATATGTACAGAGCCGTAGTTTTCCTTCTTGTCACGTACATAGTTGATTACAGAACGCAGCGGAGCAAGACCGATACCGCCTGCGATAAAGAGCAGATCCTTGCCCTTCAGGTCAGATTCCACAGGGAAACCGTTGCCGTATGGGCCACGTACTGTGATCTGCTGACCAACGTCCATCATGTGGAGCCATGATGTAAGGCAGCCGCACTTCTTGATGCTGAATTCCATGAACTCAGTATTTGTAGGAGAAGATGTGATAGAGAACATACCCTCGCCTACGCCCGGAACGGAAAGCATTGCACACTGTCCCGGAATATGCTCGAACAGCTTCTTGCCGTCCAGACCTACTACACGGAAGGTCTTTACGTCGGGTGTATCCTGTCTGATGTCAGTTACAACGCCAACCTTCGGAATTAAAGTTTCTTCTCTCATTCTTATCCCTCCAGTGCTTTCATAACCTTGACAATGTTCATGGAGATCGGGCAGCTTCTCATACATCTGCCGCAGCCTACGCAGCCGAATACACCATTGTTATTGTCCGGATAGTAAACCAGCTTGTGCATGAATCTCTGACGGAAACGCTGAAGCTGAGTTGTTCTTGTGTTGCCGTGTGCGCAGAGTGTGAAGTCAGAATACATACAGCTGTCCCAGCAGCGGTAACGCATTACACCGTGACCTGTATCGTAGTCTCTGATGTCATAGCACTGGCAGGTAGGGCATACGAATGTACAAGTTCCGCAGCCAAGGCAGGACTCGGAAAGCTCTGCCCACTTATCGGAATTGAAGAATTCCATAAGGCTCTTCTGCTTCATGCCGTCCGGAGACAGGTTTGCAAGCGGAAGCTTGTCAAGGATAGCCTTGATAGCAGCCTTTGTATCGTCAGCAGCAGAAGCGTCAGCATCCTCAAGGATAGCTATAGAATCCAGAAGTGCCTTGCCCTTTTCTGTGTTCGCTTCAAGGAGAAGCTCGCTGTCAGTCATCCAGCAGGAAACATCGCCCAGCGGATTTGCAGCGTCTATGCCGAATGCAGAGCAGAAGCAGGTATCAGTAGGCTTGTTGCAAGCCATTGTCATGATAAGACCATGCTCTCTTCTGTTTGCATAGTAAGTATCAATAGGATCAGCCAGATATACGCTGTCCAGAATCTCAAAGCTCTTAGCGTCGCAGGCACGAACGCCGAATACTACGAAGTCCTCGCACTCTTCACGGGTATCGAAAACCTCGATCTCCTTGCCCTCAACCTTGAAGGAAGCCATATCCTCAACCTGCGGGAAGAAGAAATCCTTTGCACTTCTTCTTGTGTTGGAAGCTGTGCTGTATTCCTTACCTTCAGCCCATACATCGAACTTTGCACCCTTCTTGCCGTCATCTACCGGCAGATAGAGCTTCTGAGACGCAGCAACAGCAGCAAAAAGGTCATTCAGTTTTTCAAGAGAAATCTTTTTCATTACTTGCCCGCCTCTCTTTCATATACAACGCTCGGCTCGCAGTCATCCAGTGTGTAGTTTACCAGCGGAGCACGGCTTCCAGCCTCTGCGCCTGCCTGATATTCGCCGTAGCACTCATTCATATCCTTGATGAACTTTCTGTTCAGCAGGTGCAGCGGGATCTGCTGCGGACATACTCTTGAGCACTCGCCGCAGTCAGTACATCTGCCTGCAACGTGGAATGCACGGATGATATGGAACATATTTTCTTCAAATGTATCAGCAGCAGCCTTCTGGGAGATACCGGACTTCGGGTTATCGAATACGCAGTTCTCGCAGCTGCAAGCCGGACAGATATTGCGGCAAGCATTACATCTGATGCAGCGTGACAGCTCGCCTCTCCAGAATTCATATCTTTCATCCGGAGTCATAGCCTCAAGAGCTGCAACCTGATCGAATCTTCCGCATTCGGTGTTAACCTCGCCGTTTTCGCCGATCATTTCGTCGTATGCTACTACCTTGCGGCTCTTGCATACTGTGCATCTTTCGCCGATGCAGTCAGCCTTGGCAAGTGTCTTTTCACCGTAGAGAGTTTCAACTGTTACAGTGTCGCCCTCTGTCTTAACGGAAAGGATACCCTCGCAGCCGTTATCACGGAGCTTTGCTTCGTCAAGCTTGCCTGTGCACTCAAGACCGATGATGTGAACCTTTTCTCTGTCAACTCTGTGTTCGGTGAGCAGCTGGTTAAAGCTGTAGGAATCACAGGGCTTCAGGAAAACCAGTGTCTTGCCGTCCTTCTTGCAAAGGTCGATAAGGTACTTGGAAAGGTTGCTTGCACAGAAATCATTATATACAAATGCGCTCAGCTCATCAGCAGAGTTAAATACTGCCGGAGTCGGGTCATAAGCAAATTCGCCATTCTTCCAGCCCAGAACACGTACAACAGTACCGTCAGCCAGAAGCTCGGAGGCTCTTTTAATCATTACTTCTTGCATCTCAGATCCTCCAGTCTCTTATTCTCGCCGAGATTTGTGATGGTTTCTACGAACTCGTTCATAGTCGCAGCAAACTTAGCACCTTCCGCAGCGGATACCCATTCAACACGGGTTCTTTCCTTCTCGATACCGAGATAGCTCAGCATGGAGAAGAGCATTGTCATTCTTCTGCGGGCATAGTAGTTACCAGTTGTGTAGTGGCAGTCGCCGGGATGACATCCGCAAAGGATAACGCCGTCTGCGCCTCTCTGGAATGCACGCAGGATAAACATAGGATTTACACGGCAGGAGCAGGGTACACGGATGATCTTTACATCAGCCGGATAATTTGCACGGTTAGTACCTGCAAGGTCTGCGCCTGCATATGAACACCAGTTGCAGCAAAACGCAACGATCTTGGGTCTGAATTCATTATTTACTTGCATATTGCGTCTACCTCCGCCATAATCTGACTGGTTGAGAAGCCCTTGAGATCCATCGCACCGGACGGACAAGCTACAGTACAAGCACCGCAGCCCTGACATACAGCTTCGTTAACCACAGCCACACGACGGATCATAGAGCCATCCTGTCTGCGGCTGAAATCCTTATTCTCATAAGTAATTGCGCCATACGGGCAAACATTTGCACAAGTAGAGCAGCCGTTACACATAGCTTCATTAGCCTGAGATACGCACGGATTGCAGGAAAGCTTATCCTTTGCCAGCAGACCGATTACCTTGGACGCAGCTGCGCCAGCCTGAGCGACAGTCTCCGGAATATCCTTCGGGCCCTGACATACGCCTGAAAGGAATACGCCGGCTGTAGGAGATTCAACAGGACGAAGCTTTGCGTGTGCTTCTGTGAAGAAGTCGTTTGTATCCATGCTTGCTGTCAGCATTGTTGCCAGCGGTCTTGCGCTCTTATCAGGCTCAATAGCTGCTGCCAGAACGACCATATCTGCGTTAATGTGCATCTGCTCGTTGGAAATAAGGTCAGAAGCCTGAACATCCAGTGTACCGTCAGCCTTAGGAGAAACCTTGCCGACCATACCCTTTACATAGTGTACGCCATACTGTTCAACGGCACGGCGATAGAACTCGTCGTAGTTCTTGCCAGGTGTACGAACGTCGATGTAGAATACATAAACCTCAGTATCCGGATACTTTTCACGGCAGTACATAGCGTGCTTTGCAGTGTACATACAGCAGATCTTGGAGCAGTATTCCTTACCGCAGCGACCGGATGTATCACGGCTGCCTACGCACTGTACGAATACGATAGTCTTGGGCTGCTTGTGGTCAGAGGGTCTTGCAAGATGACCTTCTGTAGGACCGTCAGCCTTCAGGATTCTCTCGAATTCAAGTGAAGTTACAACGTCCTTGCTCTGAGAATAAGCATACTCATCATACTGCTCAACAGAGATAGGATTGTAGCCGGTAGCAGCTACGATAGCACCGTACTTCTCTTCGATAATAGTATCCTGCTGCTCGTAGTTGATAGCACCTGCGGAGCAGAGCTTCTGACAGAGACCGCACTTGCCTGTCTTGAACTTGTTGCAGTGTGCAGCGTCGATTACAGCTACGTTCGGGATAGCCTGTGCAAAAGGAATGTATGCAGCGTGACGGTTGTCCATACCCAGATTGTATTCGTTGGGAACATTCTTTACCGGACACTTTTCAGTACATACGCCGCAGCCTGTGCACTTTGTCTCATCTACATATCTTGCCTTACGGCGGATCTTTACAGAGAAGTTTCCTACGAAGCCTGTAACAGCCTCAACCTCACTGTAAGAGTAAATTGTGATCTTCTCGTTCTGAGCACAGTCAACCATCTTAGGTGTAAGGATACATGATGAACAGTCCAGAGTCGGGAATGTCTTATCGATCTGTGTCATCTTACCGCCGATTGTGGGAGACTTCTCAACGATGTCTACTTCATAGCCTGCGTCAGCAATATCAAGAGCTGTCTGAATGCCGGCAATACCGCCGCCGATTACCAGAGCACGCTTAACAACAGGGCTTTCTCCTGCGATCAGAGGAGTGTTCAGCTGAACCTTTGCAATTGCTGCACGTCCGAGAACGATAGCCTTTGCTGTACCCTCTGTCTTATCCTTATGTATCCATGAACACTGCTCACGGATATTCGCAACCTCAAGGAGATACGGGTTGAGACCTGCTGCCTCAACTGTCTTGCGGAATGTAGCCTCGTGCATTCTCGGCGAGCATGAGCATACTACAACGCCTTCCAGCTTGTGTTCCTTGATTGCGTCTTTGATTATGTTCTGTCCTGCCTCTGAGCACATATAGGGATAATCTGTTGAAAATACAACTGCCGGCTCTTTTCCGAGAGCCTCTGCAACTGCCTTTACATCAACAGTACCTGCAATGTTCGTACCGCAGTGGCATACAAAAACACCAATTCTGCGCATAGTGTTTTCTCCTCCTTATTTGCTGTACTTTCTGAAAGCACTTACAATTGCCTGCTGCGGAAGCTCTTCGTCCAGCATTGCAGGAATCTGCTCAGGCTTCAGGTGATTCTGTCCCTGCTGACGGATAACAGCCAGTCTGACTGCTTCCACAAGCTTTGCAGGCTCTACGCCACGAGGGCAGCGTTCAATACACGCAAAGCAGGAGAGACACTTATAAATGGATTCTGACTTCATCAGTGTTTCGATGTCGCCCTTTTCAACCATGTATACGAATTCATGAGGATGATATTCCATAGAATCGTAGGAAGGACAAGTACCGGAGCACTTGCCGCAGCGCATACACTTCAGGGGATTGACACCGCTTGATCTCAGAACCTGTTCCTTAAAATCTGCCATTGTAGCTCCTCCTTATTCAAGACCCAGTGCCTGTGCAAGAAGCTCAGTGAAATATACCACCGGAATCTCGCTGCCGCTGTTCTTTTTAAGATTGTAGAGGCACAGAGGACAAGCTGTGATAACCATTTCTGCACCGTGTTCTGCGGCGCTGTCCATTACTGTGCTGCTTCTCTTCTGTGCAGCAGCCTTGTCCTCAAGGGTCATATAACCGCCGCAGCACTCATTTCTCTGAGGATAGAGTACAGGCTCTGCACCGATAGCTCTGATGAAATCCTCAAGGATCTTCGGATTCTCAGGATTATCCATCTGCATTACAGTGCCGGGACGAAGGAGAAGACATCCGTAGTAAGCGGCGATCTTCTTGCCTGTGAAAGGATTCTTCACAGCAGCCTTCAGATTATCAAAGCCCACCTTATCACGGAGAACCTCCAGATAATGGAGAACCTCTGTCTCGCCCTGATAGGGTTCCTGAAGCTTCAGGTAATTGTTAGCCTTGAGAACGATATTCTCATCAGTTCTCATGTCATTGTTTACCTGCTTGATCACATTGTGACACGCTGAGCACAGTGTTACCATATCCTGACCCTTTTCCTTAGCGGAAGCGAGGGCACGGATGGATGAGAGCTTTGTAGCGATCTCATCCTTTGCCATTGTGTAAACACCGCCGCAGCACTGCCAGTCCGGTACTTCCTCCAGTGTGAAGCCGAGAGCCTCAGCACTGATACGGGCATACCGGTCAAGTTCCTTGGCCTTTGTTCTCAGTGTACAGCCAGGAAAATAACTGAATGTCATAGCAATACTACCTTTCCTTTAAATTAAGTCAAGCGCTCTTATATCATCTGCTCCGGATGGAACACTTCATCAAAGCGTTCTGCTGTCAGGAAGCCCAGCTCTACGCAAGCCTCCTTCAGAGAGATGTTGTCCTTATAAGCCTTCTTGGCTGTCTTTGCAGCGTTCTCGTAGCCGATATAAGGATTCAGCGCTGTAACCAGCATAAGAGAATTGTGCAGATTGTGGTGCATCTTCTCCTTATTAGCACGGATGCCCACTGCACAGTTGTTGTTGAAGGATACGATGGATTCTGCCAGCAGTCTTGCAGACTGAAGGAAGTTGTAGATACATACAGGCATGAACACATTAAGCTCGAAGTTGCCCTGAGATGCTGCCATACCAACTGCAACGTCGTTGCCCATAACCTGTACTGCAACCATTGTTACAGCCTCACACTGTGTAGGATTAACCTTACCCGGCATGATCGAGGAGCCCGGCTCATTCTCAGGAATGAAAATTTCGCCCAGACCGTCTCTCGGACCGCTTGCCAGCCAGCGTACATCATTTGCGATCTTCATCATATCCGCAGCAAGTGCCTTGAGTGCACCGTGCGCATAAACCAGCTCATCCTTGCTGGTCAGTGCGTGGAATTTGTTTTCAGCAGTTACAAATGTCTTGCCTGTAAGCTCTGTTACTGCCTCAGCTACTGCTACATCAAAGCCCTTGGGTGTGTTCAGACCAGTACCTACTGCAGTACCGCCCAGAGCCAGAGTCTTCAAGTAAGGAAGTGAAGAAGCAAGCATCTCCTTGTCTCTTTCAAGGGAGCTTCTCCAGCCGCTGATCTCCTGTGTGAAGGAAATAGGTGTAGCGTCCTGCAGATGTGTTCTGCCGCTCTTTACGATGCCCTCATTCTCAGCTTCCAGTCTCTTCAGAGTTTCTACCAGCAGGTCGATTGCCGGGAAAACCTTGTCCTCGATAGCAATTACAGCTGCAATGTGCATAGCTGTCGGGAAGGTATCGTTGGAGGACTGGCTCATGTTTACATCATCATTGGGATGAAGGAGCTTCTCGCCTGCGATCTCGTTGCCACGGTTAGCGATAACCTCATTGGCATTCATGTTGGACTGAGTACCGCTTCCTGTCTGCCATACTACCAGCGGGAAGTGCTCATTGAGTGAGCCGGAAATAACCTCGTCGCAAGCTGCGGAAATAGCTGCAAGCTTCTGGTCCGTCATCTTCTCAGACTTCAGCTTGTTGTTAGCCATTGCAGCAGCCTTCTTCAGAATGCCGAATGCGTGTGTGATTTCTCTGGGCATTGTTTCTGTGCCTACGCCGATTCTGAAGTTGCCTCTGCTGCGCTCTGTCTGCGCTGCCCAGTACTTGTCGGCAGGTACCTTTACCTCGCCCATGGAGTCGTGTTCAATACGAAATTCCATTTTCTTCTACCTACTTTCTTTCCTTTGGATTTATGTCACTGCTGTAATGTCGCAGCATATATGATGATTATTGCGCCTCCGCCTTGTTTCGTCTGCTGCTTGTCCGCAGTACAGCCTCTCTGCAAAAGCTCTGTGTTTCTGTGTGAATTTCGAATTTTCACACAGCAAGTGCGCAATCCCTACCGCCTGAACCTGAAGGCGGCATCAGGGCATAGCTCACCCATCATATATGCCACATAGCATTATACCACGAATGACTTTTTCTTTCAAGTGCTTTTTTGTAAATTGTATCTTTCCATGAAATTTTAAGTCCTGACCTGTATTATATAAGGTGTTCAGGATGTTTGACAAAAAAATCACAATCTCGCACGCAAAAGAGAACGACAGCATATTCCCTGCCGTTCTGTGTCCGGAATATCAGAGGGCAAAGCTGTAGACGTAATCGTCCATGATAAAGCCCTGACCTATCTCAGTCGTCTTAACACCGTCACGCTTCATGCCCCAATGCTCATAAACAGCGATAGAGCCTTCATTGTAGCGGTTGACAGTCAGCCACACCTTAGAACAGCCGAGAGCTCTTGCCTGTTCTTTTATGTACTCGAAGCCCTTTGAAGCATAGCCCTTGCCACGGCTGGACTTCCTCATGTAGATCTTAGAGAGGAACATAGTACCGTCAGCCTTCGGGCATATGCCGAAATAACCCACTCTCCTGCCGTCCTCGGTAAAGAAGCAATAGGTATAGCCTTCCTCCTCGATCTGACTGCGCAAAGCTCTTTCGGACTGAAAACGGCTTACCATATAGTCTATCTGCTCCTGTGAAAGGATCGAACTGAAATGCTGATTCCATATTTCAGCTGCAAGAGCTGCACATTCAGCTATATCCTCAGGAGTCTCCACCTTTTCAAACTCAAGCATTAACAAACACCTCCGGTATTCTTATACAATTTTATTATAACATAACGCCGCAAATTTGTCAATGGCAGCTTATGGCTTGTCGTATATTTGTCACATCACGTCGCATGACCGCAAAGTCATTGACCTGACTGGAAAAATGTGCTATATTTAAATTGCGGCAGATAACCGCAGATAATATTATATTTTCACCTGCAGCGGCATCTGTTCTTTTACAGATGCCGCAATTCATTTATCTGCGTCGAAACGATACAATATTGCTCAGTTTCAGGAGAATTTTGCTGGAATTACGGATTTGCTGGAAATACGGCACTTGCGGCAGTTGACAAGATGGCTGTGATTGTATAAAATAGTAAAAGATGGATTTTTATGAAAAGATTTTTCAGGAGGAAATAACTATGAATATTGTTGTCGCACAGTCAGGAGGCCCTACTTGTGCCATAAACGCTTCACTTGTGGGCGTGTTCCGTGAAGCTCTGAAGGTAAACGAGATCGACGCTGTATTCGGCTCTATCAATGGCATTGAGGGCGTTATTGAGGACAGGCTCATCGACCTGAAAACCATGATCCGCTCTGACTGTGACATGGAGCTTCTTCGTCAGACACCTTCAACTGTTCTGGGCTCATGCCGTTATAAGCTCCCTGACATTGAAAAGGATGACTCCGCTTACAAGAAGATCCTCCAGTGCTTCAGACGCAGACAGATCGGGGCTTTCTTCTACATAGGCGGCAATGACTCTATGGATACAGTAATGAAGCTTTCAGCTTATGTAAAGTCTCAGGGTTCTGATATAAAGATCATTGGTATTCCAAAGACTATCGACAACGACCTGTGCGTGACTGACCATACTCCGGGATTCGGTTCAGCTGCAAAGTACGTTGCTGTAACAATGCAGGAGATAATTCGTGACAGCTCAGTATACAGTGTTCCCTCTGTAACTATCGTTGAGATCATGGGCAGACACGCAGGCTGGCTGGCTGCTTCCAGTGCAGTTCTCCACGCAAACGATCAGGCTGCTCCGCATCTCATTTATGTTCCGGAAAGACCTATGACCCTTGAGGGATTCTTTGAGGATCTCCGCTGTCAGATGGCTAAGCACAAGGCTGTTATCGTGGCTGTATCAGAGGGCATGGAGGTTCCGGAATCACAGTCCGGTGAATATCAGTCCGGCGTTACCGACAGCTTCGGACATAAGTATCTCTCCGGTATCGGCAAGTACCTGGAACAGGCTGTAAGAAAGGAATTCGGCTGCAAGGTACGTTCTATCGAACTGAATGTAATGCAGCGCTGCTCATCTCACCTCAGTTCAGCTACTGACATCCGTGAGGCTGAGGAAATCGGTGCTGCCGGCGTAAGATGCGCTCTCTCCGGTGAAACCGGCAAGGTAATGGTGTTCCGCAGAATAAAGGACTCTCCCTATACTGTTATTATCGAGCCTGCACCTGCTGAAGCAATCGCTAACAGAGAAAAGTTCCTGCCTGAGGACTATATCGACGAAAGCGGCAGCAATATCACCGACAAGGCTCTCTCCTATTTTCTGCCTCTTATTCAGGGCGAATGCAATCTCGTTATCAAAAACGGACTGCCTCAGCACTTTATGATAAGAGAAGATATTCTCAGATAACTATTCTACTCAGATAGACGGCGGTTTCTACTCCGCCGTCTTTCGTTTTTTTCAGTAAGGTGTGTTGACAAGCTGCGGACGCTGTGATAGAATATATTTATCACACTTCGAAAGGAATGACGCTTCATGAATACAACAGCACTTGATTCACTGTACGAAAGAAGAAGCATACGTGCATATAAGAAGGAACAGATAACCGACGAGGAGCTTTACGCTGTACTGAAGGCAGGACAGTATGCTCCTACAGGAAAGAACAGGATGCCCACAAAATTTGTTGTAATTCAGGAGCCTGAGCTTCTTGCAAGGCTCTCAGCGTGGAACGGTTCTATCATGGGTTCGGACAGCGATCCGTTCTACGGCGCACCAACCGCCGTTCTCGTTCTTGCTGACAGCACAGTTCCTACATACATGGACGACGGTGCTCTCGCTATGGGCAACCTTATGAACGCAGCCTATGACGCTGGTCTTGGCAGCTGCTGGATAAACCGTGCACGTGAAATGTTTGAAAGCTCTGAGGGAAAGGCTCTGCTCCGTGAATGGGGTCTGCCGGAGACTATGGAAGCAACCGGCTTCTGTATCCTTGGCTATGCCGATTGCAGCCTGCCGGAGCCTTCACCAAGACGTGATGACCAGATAATTATAATCAGATAAATCCAAGGAGGAGCCTATATGTATTGCAGTAACTGCGGAATGCAGATCCCCAACAATGCAAATGCCTGCCCTGAATGCGGCGCATTTCAGAACAAACAC
>JAZNOB010000118.1:0-2312 GCA_045580565.1 Ruminococcus sp. | reverse complement strand
ATATAATTGTCACCGGTATTAACAAAGCACATATTACTCCATGTATCACCCGATATTATACCATCCTCAATAGTGAATTTAACCGAGCAGCCCTCAGTATAACCATCGTATCCATAAGCAGTATCTGAATTAAGCTCATATCCACCGTCGGGCAGACCTGAAACTACAATCCTACCAGAGCCGATACAACACCATTTAACAAGTCCGGGAGATAATTCAACTATTTCTGTGATGCTGCCTGCTGATGCGTTGAACATAAGGTCGTTACCCTGTTCGGAAACTGCTTCAAGAGTGAAATTCTGACCATAAGCAGGGAAAAATCCATCATAATCAATATGCAGGCTTATTTCCGCAAGCTCTGCCTCTTCTGTTGTTGTGGTAGTTGTTGTGGTAGTTGTTGTGGTAGTTGTTGTAGTTGTAGTTGTTGTAGTTGCAGCAATCGGCTCCTCATCAAGGCACTCAATAAGAGTATTCGCCCAGAGCTTACCCATTTCAGCGTAGCCGGATTCATTAGGATGACAGCCGTCATGCAGTCCTGTCTTCATATCAACAGCACTGTTGATATCACAGAACGCCACATTATAGCCTGCACTCTTCTTTTCAGCCGCAAGAGACTTTACGCCTGCGTTATAAGCGTCGATACATTCATCAACCTTCGCCTGAAGAGCAGCAGAGTCATTTGCGTCAACACCATAAACCCACTGATAATTACTTACCCATGAAGGACATACAGAGGTATCAATATCAGGAATAGAACCAAGGATAAGAATATCAGTGCTGTCCATATTTGAAATAACGGTATCCACAAGATTCTCCAGACGTTCAAGAGCCGTTGTAGAATCAGTAACACTGTCATTTACGCTTGTCTTGTCAAGACGTGCATCCAGAAGGTCATTTGTACCGATCATAAGCAGAACGATATCAGGGTCATAGGTTGTCATAAGATTCGAACCGCCGAAGATCGTCTCATAAAGACCGCTTCTTCCGCCGTATCTCTGAATTGCATATCCGCTGTATCCGCAGTGCTGAGGGTCGTATGTAATAGTAGTACCGTTCCAGTTGTATGTAGCTTCATTTGACCAGCTGTTCTCAGGACCTACCATATCGTATGAAATGCCCTGCTGCTGGAGATAGTGGCAGAGGTACTTTCTGTAGCCGTTGTCACCGTTTATATAGCCATGAGTAATAGAGTCGCCGGCACAAAAAATCTTATACTCAGTCCCGCTTGTCTCCTCGGCACGTGCATTTGTAACAGACGTACCAGCAGCCACTGTACCAACGGCAATTGCAGCTGCGGTTAGATAAGTTATCACATTTCTCAATTTCATAATTTTCCTCCTGTCCGCTGCCTCGGCAGCATACCTTCCTCATTTTATGTAATTATTGTACCACAAGTACAAGCGCAATTATATACTAATATAATTAAAATAATCTTAAAAAAGAGAGACTATTCCGGAAAACAGTCTCTCTTTTAAAAATGCCTTATTAGTCGTGGAGCTTGCGGTGGTCGATCACACGCACAGCCTTACCCTCACTACGGACAATAGTCTTGGGAGCAACAAGGTGAACTCTCGGTGAGATGCCCAGCATTGTCTTGATAGCAGAAGCCAGCTTCTTCTCACGGATCTCAAGCTCGTTCTTAGCCTTCTTGTATTCATCCGGAGTCAGCTCTACATTGATATCCAGTGTGTCTGTGTTGTTTACACGGTTTACCTCGATCTGGTAGTTAGGTGTATAGCCCTTGTTCAGGAGAACAGTCTCGATCTGTGACGGGAATACATTTACACCACGGATGATAAGCATATCATCGCTTCTGCCCATAGGCTTGCACATCTTGATAAGCGTTCTGCCGCAGGAGCACTTCTTTCTGGAAAGAACGCAGATATCACGTGTACGGTAACGGAGCAGCGGGAAAGCCTCCTTTGTGAGAGAGGTGAATACCAGCTCGCCCTTTTCGCCCTCAGGCAGAACCTCGCCTGTATCAGGGTCGATGATCTCAGCAAGGAAGTGGTCCTCGTTGATGTGCATACCGGTCTGCTCCTCGCACTCGAATGCAACGCCGGGACCGGAGGTCTCTGTCAGACCGTAGATATCATAAGCCTTGATTCCGAGGCTCTTCTGGATGCTCTGGCGCATCTCCTCTGTCCAGGGCTCAGCGCCGAAAATGCCGGCTTTGAGTTTATTGTCTTCAGGTTTATAACCGCGCTCTGCCAGGGACTCGCCCAGATATGCAGCGTAAGAAGGAGTGCAGCAGAGGATCGTCGCGTTCAGGTCCATCATGAACTGGAGCTGACGATCGGTATTGCCGGAGG
>JAZNOB010000117.1:0-12353 GCA_045580565.1 Ruminococcus sp. | reverse complement strand
CTCAAAAAGATGTCCCATATCGTTATCTTTATTGACGAGCTTGCCGACCTCATGATGGCGTCGCCTAAGGATGTTGAGGACAGCATCGTTCGTCTTGCACAGATGGCGAGAGCGGCGGGAATGCACCTTGTTATCGCTACACAGCGCCCGACAGTAAATGTCGTTACTGGTCTTATCAAGGCGAATATCCCCAGCCGTATCGCACTTTCAGTTATGTCCCAGATCGACTCACGAACCATCCTTGACACAGGCGGCGCTGAAAAGCTTCTGGGTCATGGCGATATGCTGTATCTGCCTAACGGTATGCCCAAGCCTGTACGTGTGCAGGGCTGCTATACCTCTACTTCTGAGATCGAGCAGGTAGTTGAATTTGTAAAGAAGCAGTCTCAGGACACATACGATGAAAGCATTATTGAAGAAGTAGAACAGAGCATTCCTGTTACAAAGGCTGACAAGGCTGCGGCTGCTCATGCAGACGCCGTCTCAGAGTCAGGCGGCGACGCTGCTCTTATTGAGCAGGCTATAGAATACGCCGTTCAGACCGGACAGGCGTCAACCTCATCCTTCCAGCGCAGACTCAAGGTAGGCTACGCAAGAGCTGCACGAATCATGGACGAGCTGGAAGGCATGGGTATTATCGGACCTTATGAGGGGGCTAAACCCAGACGTGTTCTTCTTACACCTCAGCAGCTGGCTGAGCGAAAGACACGCAATATGAAATAATCACAGCAAAGGAGCATACAGCAATGGACAGATTTCTGCCCGTAACCTACGATGAAATGAAGAAGGCAGGCATAGACCAGCCGGACTTTGTATATGTTTCAGGCGACGCTTACGTTGACCACCCAAGCTTCGGTGCAGCTATCGTATCAAGACTTGTAGAGTCTCTCGGCTTCAGCATCTGTATGCTTCCGCAGCCTGACTGGCACAGCACAAGAGATTTCATGCGATTCGGCAGACCGAGACTTGGATTCCTTGTATCTGCCGGAAACATCGACTCAATGGTTGCCCATTATACAGCGGCAAAGAGAATGAGAAGCGACGATATGTATTCTCCCGGCGGCAAGGCAGGAAAAAGACCTGACCGTGCGGTAACTGTTTATTGCAGGAAGATACGTGAAGCATATCCTGACGCTGCTATTGCCATAGGCGGTCTGGAGGCTTCCCTCAGACGCTTTGCCCACTATGACTACTGGGACGACGCCGTTCATCCGTCCGTGCTGGACGCTTCCGGCGCAGACCTGCTCATGTACGGCATGGGCGAGCATCAGATAACTGAGCTTTGCACAAGACTGGGCGCAGGCGAGCACATCTCACAGCTGAGAGATATAAGAGGTACCTGCTATATGTGCGACCCATCTGAAACTCCTTGGGGTGCTGTGCAGTGTCCCGACTTTGCTCAGGTATGCGCCGACAAAAAGGCATACGCAAAGGCAACAAGACAGCAGTACGACCAGCAGGACGAGGTTTACGGCAAGACCGTCATCCAGCGTCACGGCAAGAGAATGCTGGTACAGAATCCTCCGGCACTTGCCCTTACTCAGGAGGAGCTTGACAAGGTATACAGACTTCCCTTTACAAGAAAGGTACACCCCATGTACGACAAGGACGGCGGTGTTCCAGGCATTGAGGAGGTTCAGTTCTCCATCGCCCATAACAGAGGCTGCTTCGGCTACTGTAATTTCTGCTCAATCGCACTTCATCAGGGCAGACGTGTTACCTGCCGGAGTGAAGAATCCGTACTTGAAGAAGCAAAGAAAATTACGGATATGGAGAATTTCAAGGGCTATATCCACGATGTAGGCGGCCCGACTGCAAACTTCCGCCATCCGTCCTGCGAAAAGCAGATAAACGCAGGTATGTGCAAGGGCAAGAAATGCTTAGCACCTAAGCCGTGTCCTGCACTTAAAGCAGACCACACAGAATATCTTCGTATGCTCCGCAAGCTCCGTGCGCTCCCCAAGGTTAAGCGTGTATTCATCAGAAGCGGCATCCGCTTTGACTACCTTCTTGAGGACGAGGACGACAGCTTCTTCAAGGAGCTGGTAAAGGAGCACGTAAGCGGTCAGCTTAAGGTTGCACCAGAGCATTGCAGCAATGCTGTCCTTGATAAAATGGGCAAGCCCCATATCGAAACCTACAACCGCTTCCAGAAGCGTTTTTACGAAATCACAAAGAGCATCGGAAAGGAGCAGTATCTCGTTCCCTACCTGATGTCATCCCATCCGGGCAGTACTCTGAAAGAGGCGATAAGCCTTGCGCTCTATCTCCGTGACAACAAAATACATCCGGAGCAGGTGCAGGACTTCTACCCTACGCCCGGTACTATATCCACCTGTATGTACTACACAGAGCTTGACCCTTACACCATGGAGCCGGTATACGTACCGAAAACTCAGAAGGATAAGGCTATGCAGCGTGCGCTGCTCCAGTATTTCAAGCCGGAGAACCGTGCCCTTGTGCTGGAGGCTCTCAGACGTGCAGGCAGACATGATCTCATTGGAACAGCTCCGGGATGCCTTGCAGCGCCGGAGCCTCAGAACGGAAGCTCTACCCGAAAAGGAGAAAATACTAAATGGAACAGGCAATCCGGAAAGGCGCAGTCACAGCGAAAGCAGTCAGGAGCACAGCAAAAAAGCCGTCCGGCAGCAAAGGCGGCTCCAAAAAGAAACCAGCCAAACGGAAAAAGAAAGTCTCAGAAGCCAAAATACTGATGGCTGGCACAGGCATTGTACTGTCAGTGGCATTCCTGTACCGTGCGGCAGGCTGCTATATTGATCTCAGCGGCATACCAGGGATCGATCCTGCTGATGAGGCGTCACGTACTCATACCGGCAGCGGCATCACAAACGTCCACTTCCTTGACGTAGGACAGGGCGATGCCACCCTTATATGCGGCTCGGATAAGAATATCCTCATTGATGCCGGAGAACGTGACCAGGGCGAAGTCGTTCTTGCTCACCTTCATGAGCTTGGAGTTGAGACTATCGACTGCATTATTGCAACTCATCCGCACTCCGATCATATCGGCGGTCTGGTAGATGTGCTGGAGTATGCGGCGGATTACAGCGACCTTGAGGTAAAGGACGTTATCATTCCGGATATTCCTGAGAATGATATCCCCACTACCGCAGTATATGCCGATTTCCTTGACGGAGTTGAGGCGAATGATCTTTCCGTGACCTTTGCGGAATTTGAAATGACTATCGACATCGGAAGCGGCGTGCTTACCTTGTATCCTCCTGCAAGAGATGCTGACTACAGCTCACTCAACGACTATTCAGTATGTGCTCATCTTGACTGCGGCGAAACCTCATTCTTCTTTACTGGCGATATGGAAAATCCAGAGGAGGAGGATCTCCTTGAATGCGGATACCTGAGAGGCGTTACAGCAGATGTGCTTGCGGCAGGGCATCATGGCAGCGAGACTTCATCCTCAGAGGAATTCCTCAGACAGATAAATCCCAAATATGTTGTAATATCCTGCGGAGAGGGCAACAGTTACGGTCATCCCCATAAGGCCGCCCTCAAGCGCTTCAAAAAATATACCGACGAAATATACCGCACAGATCTTGAGGGTACTATAACCTGTACCACAGACGGCAGGAATCTGGCGTGGAGTATGAAAGGAAACTGATTATGTTCTACAGCATTGACAGAATAGAGGGCGGTGTTGCCGTTCTTATATCAGACGCTGACAGCAGTCTCATAACTGTTCCGGCAGATATGCTCTCTCCCGACGCTGGCGAGGGCGGCATTGTAAGACTGGAAAACGGTCAGTACATATACGACGCCGAAGAAACTGCCGCACAGAGACGTGCATTCTTCGAGCGTACAAGACGGCTCAGCAAAAGAGAGGATTAAATGGATACAGACCATCTTATTATAGGAGGCGGTGCAGCCGGATGCTTTGCAGCTCTCACAGCAGCAGCTAACGGCGGCAGGTGCATAATACTTGAAAAGAATGAATATATAGGCAGGAAGCTCCGTATAACCGGCAAGGGCAGATGCAATCTCACCAATAACTGCGATACGGATACGCTTATCTCGAAAATACCGAGAAACGGCAGATTCCTCTACAGCGCATTCTCACGCTGCTCACCGCAGGATGTGATGGAGTATTTTGAAGGCCTGGGCGTTCCGCTGAAAACTGAAAGAGGAAACCGTGTGTTCCCCGTAAGCGACAAGGCAGCGGATATCTGCGAGGCTCTTAAAAAGGCTCTCAGGAAAGCCGGCATTCCGGTCATCCGCACGAGAGTAAAGAAACTGCTTATTGAGGACGGCAGATGTATCGGTGCTGTCACAGCAGACGGCAGGATATACCGTTCAAAAAGTGTGCTTCTGGCAACGGGCGGCGTTTCATATCCGGTTACAGGCTCAACAGGCGACGGCTACGAATTTGCAAGGGAAGCAGGTCATACTATAATAGAACCAACCCCTTCTCTTGTGCCTTTAGAGGCAAAGGAGGACTGGTGCTGTGCGGCGGCAGGACTTACTCTCAGGAACGTGCGTCTGCGTATTTTCGAGAAGAATAAATGCAGATACGACGATCAGGGAGAAGTCATGCTGATGGCTTACGGTATATCCGGACCTCTGACTCTGAGTGCAAGCGCAGTTCTCAGAGATCCATCAAGCGGACGGTATACGGCTCAGCTTGATATGAAGCCCGCACTTTCAGAGCAGCAGCTTGACGCAAGGCTTCTGCGTGAGTTTGAAACGGCGAAGGGCGGCATTCTTGGAAATGTTCTCAGGAAGCTTATGCCGGCTCAGCTTATTGCGCCAGTCTGCGACCTGTGCAGTATTCCGCCGGATCTGCGCATAGGCTCTGTCACAAGAGAACAGAGAACGAGCCTTGTGAGATTGATAAAGGCTATGCCCATTACGATCACTGGCACACGTCCCATAGACGAGGCTATTATCACAAGAGGCGGCGTTTCTGTTAAAGAAATCGACGCTAAGACAATGGAGTCAAAACTCATGCCGGGACTCTACTTTGCCGGCGAAATAATCGACGCTGACGGATATACCGGCGGCTTCAATCTTCAGATAGCATTTTCGACCGCATACAGCGCAGGCAGTGCCATGGCGCAGGCGGCTGATATAAACTAAATATTTACATTAAAGGAGTCAAAAATGAAAACTACAAACATCGCCATCGACGGTCCCGCCGGTGCGGGCAAAAGCAGTATCGCAAAGGAAATTTCATCTGAGCTGGGCTTTATCTACGTGGATACAGGCGCACTCTACCGTACTGTTGCCCTTTACGTTCAGGAAAATGAACTGGATTCCGACGAGGCAATCATAAAGAGTCTTGACGATATCGACATCGACCTCAGCTTTATCGGAGGAACACAGCGCATATCACTGGGCGGCGAGGATGTTACCGACGACATCCGTACGCCGGAGATATCAATGGGTGCGTCAAAGGTTTCCGCTATTCCTGAGGTAAGAGAGTTTCTCTTTGAGCTTCAGCAGAAGATGGCAAGAGAGCATGATGTTATTATGGACGGCAGAGATATCGGTACTGTTGTTCTGCCGGACGCTGACCTGAAGATATTCCTCACTGCCTCTGCTGACGAGCGTGCAAGCAGACGTTATCTGGAGCTGAAGGAAAAGGCTGACTGCCCCACCTTTGAGGAGATAAAGGCGGATATCATCAAGCGTGACTACAACGACTCCCACCGTGCTGTTGCGCCGCTGAAGCAGGCTGACGACGCAGTTCTTATTGACACCACTGATATGGGCTTCCACGAGGTTTGCGAGGAGATACTCGACCTTATAAAGGAACGCCTTGACATCGAAGTATAAGGAGTGAGCAGAATGCGGTTTTATATTGTATGGTTTTTCTATCAAGTGGCATACTGGCTGGTAAGGATAGTGCTGTTCCCTGTTTACAGCATTAAATTCGAGGGCAGAGAGAACCGTCCAAAAACAGCCTCAGCAATATTCGCATCCAACCACCGCAGCTATCTTGATCCCGTTCTTGTGGCAATGTCCGCACCATATCCATTCGGTTACATAGCAAAGGAGTCCCTGTTCAAAACTCCGGGATTCTCTCATCTGATACGCTTTATGGGTGCATTTCCGGCGTCATCCTCAAAGGATCCGGATTATAATATGATGGACGAGGCTGTGCGCAGACTGAAGGGCAAGTGCTATATGACTATCTTCCCTGAGGGCACACGCCACACTGACGGTAAAGTTGGCAAGGGCAAATCAGGAATGTGCGTTCTCTCCGCAAAAAGCAGCGTGCCTATCGTTCCTATCGGAATTATATTCAACTCAAACAACCTACACTTCCGCAGCAAGATACTCGTCCGCATGGGCAAGCCCTTCTATCCGGAGGATTACGGTCTTGACGCTGACTCCAATCCAATCCAGATGAAACAGATGAAGGACGACATCATGGCGGAGATAAAGAGACTTGTTGAGGAAGATCCGCCCTTTGAGATAATCCACGACGAGCCTAAGCGCAAGTCGTCAAGAGAACGAGCAAGAGAAGCAAGAGCTAAAGAAAAAGCTTCCAAGGAGAACTGATTATGGCAAAGATCACAGTTGCAAAGTCCGCCGGCTTCTGCTTCGGCGTTGACCGTGCAGTTAAAATGACATACGAGGCACTGGATAAATATTCAGCAGTTGCCACACTGGGTCCTATCATCCATAACAACAATGTAGTCGATGATATGCTGAGAAGAGGCGCACGTATCATAAATGAGGTTTCCGAGCTTCGCACAGGCGAATGCGCTGTCATACGCTCACACGGCGTAAGCAGAAGCGTATACGATGAGCTTCATGCTATGGGTAACCCCTATATTGATGCGACCTGTCCTTTCGTTGCCAAAATTCATAAAATTGTCGCAAAGCATACGGCACAGGGAGACTTCGTGCTCATCGCCGGCGACGAAAATCATCCGGAAGTAGCTGCAATTATGGGACATTGTAAAGGAAATTGTGCTGTTTTCGAAGATGATGAATCGCTTTTAAATTTTTTCAGAACAAAGTATGAAAAGTTGGGCAAAGGTCTTGCAATTGTTGCCCAAACAACGTATAATATATTAGTATGGGAAAAGTGTATAAAAGCTCTACCAAAAGACGATCCGAATATAAAGGTTTATGACACAATTTGTCATGCAACACAGGTGCGGCAGTCCGATGCAGACGAACTTTCCAGGCGGTCAGATCTCATGATAATCGCCGGAGGAAAGCACAGCTCCAACACAGTGAAGCTGTATGATGTATGCAGAAAGAACTGCAGATCCTATCATATCGAGACATCGGATGAGCTGTATACTCTCGACCTTTGTAATGCACGTTCAATCGGCATTACCGCCGGAGCGTCCACGCCGGCACATATTATTGAGGAGGTAAAAACCACTATGACTGAGATCATGACTGAGGACAACATGAATTTTGAAGAGCTTCTTGATCAGTCCTTCAAGAAAATACATACAGGAGAGAAAGTTAAGGGCACTGTAGTAGCTACTAACAGCAACGAAGCAATCGTTGAAGTTGGCACAAAGCACACAGGCTATGTACAGCTCAGCGAGCTGACTGATGACCCCACACTGACACCGGCTGACGTTGTAAAAGTCGGCGATGAGATCGACCTGATTGTAATCAAGATCAATGACCAGGAAGGCATTGCTATGCTGTCCAAGAAGAAGGTTGACGAGCAGAAGGGCTTTGAGGAAATCATCAAGGCTAAGGAAGAAGAAACTGTACTTGAGGGTACTGTACAGAGCGTTGTTAAGGGCGGCGTTATCGTTGGCTACGCAGGCGTTCGTGTATTCATCCCTGCTTCTCAGAGCGGTCTGCCGAGAAACGCTGAGATGGATGTTCTGCTCAAGACTAAGGTTAAGTTCGTTATCCTGGAAGTAAACGACCACAGAAGACGTGCTGTAGGCTCTATCAAGGCTGTTCAGAAGGCTGAGAGAGAGGCTGCTAAGGCTAAGTTCTGGGAAGAAGCTGCTGAAGGCGCAACATACAAGGGCGAGGTTAAGTCCCTGACAAGCTACGGCGCATTCGTAGACCTGGGCGGCATCGACGGTATGGTTCACATTTCTGAGCTTTCATGGAAGCGCATCAAGCATCCGTCTGAGGTTGTTAAGGTTGGTGACTTCATCGAAGTTTACATCAAGGAAATGGACAAGGAAACCGGCAGAATTTCTCTGGGCTACAAGAAGACAGAAGACAACCCCTGGGATAAGTTCAACGCTGAATACTCTGTAGGCGATACTATCTCTGTTAAGATCGTTTCTGTAACACCTTTCGGTGCATTCGCACAGATCATGGACGGTGTTGACGGTCTGATCCACATTTCTCAGCTGGCTAACAAGCGTGTTGACAATGTTAAGGATATCGTTTCTGTTGGCGATGTTGTTGACGTTAAGATCATCGACGTTGACATCGAAAGCAAGAGAATCAGCATCTCTATGCGTGCTCTTCTTGAGGATGCAGCAGAGGCTGAGGAAGCTGCTGACGCTGACGATGCAGCTGATGAGGCCGCTGACGCTGAATAATTTCAGCTTATAAGTAAACTTAAAGGACTGCCTTTACAGGCAGTCCTTTTTGCATATCATCTATCTGCGATCCATCTCCAGGGCATATTCTTCCAGTAATCGCCGGCATAGTCAATACCAACACGCACATCAGTCCGGAGTTTCGGGCGTAAGCCGTCGTCCTCTATCCATATATCCGGATGAGACACAAAACTTCCGCCGTTGAAGGTCTTGTCTATCTTCAGGTATTTCGTAAGCTTTGCAGGGCCGTTATGAACCTCTCCTGCACGTATCAGAACACCCTGAGGCTGTTCCAGTTCACCTGTAATGACATTCATCAGCCAGTGCATTCCGTAGCAGAGATACACGTAGATAATACCGCTTTCACGGTAAAGAAGCTCGGTTCTTGGAGTTCTGCCCTTTGAAGCATGGCAGGCGAGATCCTCTGTGCCGCGATACGCCTCTGTTTCAGCTATACGCTCACGGAGAATGCTGCCGTCGGGAAGTCTCCGGCAAATAAGCTTGCCTACAAGATCGGGAGCGACTTCAAGACAGTCACGATGGTAGAAGTCTGAGATGAGTTTTTGCGGCATGGTTTGATGTCCTTTCTTTGATGGATATAATAAACATGTTACAACCGCTAAAGCCTCCCCTTAATAAGGGGAGGTGGCTGAGCAAAGCGAAGTCGGAGGGGATTGCACCCAGCGCAGAAAGCTAAAAATTAAAGTCCGCTTGTCCGTACGCAATCCCCTCAGTCAGCTTCGCTGACAGCTCCCCTTACTAAGGGGAGCCTCACGCGGAACGTCCGATTCTATATACTATTTCTTATACTTACTCAAATCCTCCGGCGGCGTAACATAAACCGTATGCTGATTTGAGAATATCACCATGCCCGGCTTTGCTCCGGCAGGCTTCTTCACGAACTTCACCGGACAATAGTCAACCGGCACCTGTGAGGATGTCTGCGCCTTGCTGTGATATGCCGCAAGTGACGCTGCCTCAATTATCGTGCTCAGCGGCGGCTCTTCGCCGTGAGTCCGGATGATAACGTGTGAACCCGGAATATTCTGAGTATGCAGCCATATATCAAGCTTCTCCGCATCTTTCAGAGTAAGCTTGTCATTCTGCTTGTTATTGCGTCCTACAAGAATAGTATATCCGTCAGAGGAAACATACTCCATTGGCGGCAGAGACTTAGGCGGCTTGCCTTTCAGGCGCACAGCCTTTACATAGCTCTGCTCCGCAAGCTCAAGTCTCAGCTGCTCTAAATCATTCTCAGTCTCCGCACGGGTAAGCACATCAAGTACGCTGTCTAAATATAAAAGCTCCTCCTTGCCCGCTGCTATCTGCTCCGCAAGTATCTTTTCCGCTGTACACGCCTTTTTATATGCGCTGTAATAACGCTGTGCATTCTGCGGCGGTGTAAGCCTTGGATCAAGCTCTATTGTAACCTGCGGACAGTCCGGCTCGTAGAAATCCTCCAGCACCGCTTCGGTATCGCCTTTCTTTATACGATAGAGATTCGCTGAAATCAGGTCAGCCTTACGCCTCATGCCATCCTTTTCACCGCATTGTGCCAGTTCCTCTGTCTGAGAAGCGATTCTTCTGGATGTTCTCTCGGTAGTCTGCACCAGAAGCCTGAAAAGGTCGTTGGCTCTCTGCTTCATACGTGCTGCCTTGTCACGCTGGGCGTAGAAATGATCAAGCAGCGCACAGGCTGAGGGCATTTCCTTTGTTACCATAAGTGCACCGTACTGGTGAAGGGGCAGGAATGAGAAATCCTTCAGCTGTCCCTCCTTTGTAGAAGCTATAGTAAAATGACATTCGCCCTCTGCAAGCATGGTTTTTGTTCGTCCTATTGCATAGAGCAGCCTGTCGTACATATCCTCAGTCATAGTTTCAGTGCGGCAGTCTGCACCACGACCTGTATAGAACGCCCACTCTCTCGCAAGAACCGGAGAAACGCCTTCTAAACAGCCGAGAAGCGCCTTCGGCAAAGAACCCGGATGAGCCTTCAAAGCGGCTCTGAGGGCATCCTGAGGGCAGCTGAGAAAATTTAAACGCTCATCTCTGGGCGGAGTCTCGTAAAGCACACCCGGAAGCACCAGTCTCTTGCTGGACATCTCAGAATCAACACGCTTGATACTATCGATTATCCTGCCGTTTTCATCAATAAGAATAAGGTTGGAGTACCTGCCCATTATCTCGCAGGCAAGGGTAAGTCCTACCACATCTCCAAGTTCGTTTATGCAGGAGAAGTCAAGATAAAGCACACGTTCAAGCCCATCCTGACGGATATCAAGAAGCTTTCCGCTGCCAAGACGTTTTCTCAGAAGCATACAGAACATAGGCGGAACCTTAGGGTTCTCAGGCTGTACCTCTGTAAGATGAACCCTTGCACGGTCTGCTGACGCTGAAATCAGTACTTTATAGCTGCCCTCACGGGTTCGCATGGATATGATTATCTCTTCTCTTGCAGGCTGATGTATCTTCTCAACTCTTGCGCCGATAAGACATTTCATCTCATGTCTGACTGCATATAAAAATGCGCCGTCCAAAGCCATTGGCTATACCTCCTTTTCATACTCAAGTATCTGGAATGCTATCTCCGTCCGAAGCTCTGTTAATGCTTCAAGGCGGAGATGTTCCTCACGTCCTGTTTTGTAGTAATAGGGCGTCATGGAGAATAGATTCTGTATGTCATCGGATTTATCCATGAAAATTTCACCCTGAATTTTTTCTGCACTAAGGAATCTGAAGCCCTGAAGCTCGTAGTTCTGCACCTGATTTGCATAGGGCTTGTCATAAACAGCCTTTTTCAGTCCCATAAGGTGGTTTTCATCTGGTATGACAAGTATCATCTTTCCGTGAGGTTTAAGCACACGGCTGAATTCCTCGCCGCAGTAGGGCGCAAAAAGGGACATAAGCACATCACAGCCTTCATCCTGCACCGGAAGATGGAATATGCTTGCCACAGCAAAATCAGCCGCCTTGCAGCTTTTTGCAGCAGCGTCCACGGCGCATTTTGCTATATCTATTCCGTATACATCCGCTGTCTTTCCGGCATCAGAAAGAGCATTGCATACGTTCTTCGTATAATACCCCTCACCGCTGCCTGCGTCCAGAAGCACGCCCTTATCAGGCATATATCCGCACACTATCCGGCAGAGAGCGTCGCTCATAGGCTTGTAGTAATCTTTAGAAAGAAAGCTTCTCCTTGCCTGCACCATAAGGGCATTATCGCCGGGATCTTTTGTGCGCTTCTTATTCGCCGGAAGAAGATTTACATAGCCGCTTCTTGCACGGTCAAAGGTATGCCTTTTTCCGCAGACAAGGCTTCTTCCCTCTTCTGCAAGAATTTCACCGCATACGGGACACTGCCACAGGCTCATGCTTTAACTCCTCCGAACACATAGGAAACAGGATCGCCGCCATCGTCTACAGTTATATCCGCATCCGGAAAGGCTTCACGAAGCTTCTCTGCAAAGATATCCTGCGCAATACATTCCGTATGATAATGACCGCAGTCAAAAAGCGCTACACCTGCATTACGTGCTGTATACCAGCGGTCATGCTTTATGTCGCCTGTTATAAGTGCGTCACAGCCCTGCGCTATAACATCTTCTAAAAATGAGGACGCACTGCCGCCGCAGAGTGCGATCTTTCTTATAGGACGGTCTGCCTTGCAGTAGCGCACCACTGGACAGCCGAGGGTTTCTTTCAGAATTACCGCAAGCTCCTCTGCTGAGAAGTCCTCACCTGCTTCCGCTGTCCAGCCGAAGCCAGTGCCGTCAGGTGAACCGGTGATTCCGCCAAGAGAAAGTACATCTCTGAGCATATCGTAAAGGCGTGTGT
>JAZNOB010000116.1:0-11782 GCA_045580565.1 Ruminococcus sp. | reverse complement strand
GGCACGCCGAAGGCGTGACTGAGGGATTGGAAATACACGCTAAATCGCAGTTTTTCTGCGCTTGCAATCCCTCCACCACGGCTTCGCCGTGGTCCCCCTCCCTTTCACAAGGGAGGCTAAATAGGTTTTTCGACAGACTGAGCTCCCCTTACTAAGGGGAGCCTTGTGTGGTGCACTTTGCGCATTATTGTTTGCACGCTCAGCTACAATTCACTACCCCATCAATAATTCGATGATATTTTTTCGATTTTCTCAAAAAAGGTATGGTAATTCCTTTCAGGATATGGTATAATATCACTGTATATCTTCTGATATGCAAAAACAATGAAAGGAATATGCTATGTCAGCTTCTTACGAAAGATCAATGATTTCGGATTCGATCGGCTATACTGCTGTGATCGACCCGAAATTCAAGACCAATACCATAAAAGTACGATTCATACTTCCCATATCACCTGAAAAGGCTGCCGCTTTTTCTCTGGCTTCAAGTATGCTCACTACAAGCTGCCGGAAGTTCCCTTCCATCTCTGCCCTCAACCGCAGAATGAACAGACTCTATGGCGCTTCCGCATCTGTGGATGTCTCAAAACTGGGCGACTTCCAGATAATCACAGCAAGCTTCACTGCCATAGACAACCGCTATGCTCTGGAAAATGAGGACATTCTCGGTGAGCTTATGGAGACTCTGAAGGACTGCCTCTTTGACCCGAATGTTACTGACGGCGGATTTTCACCCGTTGAATATGCCATAAAAGCAAAGGATCTGCTGGATACCATCGACGCCGATATCAACAACAAGCGTGGCTATGCCCTTAGACAGTGCTCACGCCTTGCTTATCAGGATGAACCCAGCTCCTATCCCTGCTCCGGTACAAGAGAGGATGTTCTGTCACTTACTCCTGTATCTGCATATAACGCATACAAGGAAATGCTGGAAAAGGCTTCTGTGGAGATATTCTATGTAGGTCCGGAAAGCCAGCCGGCGATTCCTGATGAACTGGGAAAGGCATTCGCTGCTGTTAAGCGCACTGCTCCTCCGCTGCCTGAATTCATCACGCCAAGCCCTATAAAGCCTGAGCCTGTTTATCAGACCGAGGTAATGGCTGTAAACCAGTGCAAGATGGTGCTTGCATTCAAGACAGATCACAGCGATCACACAAATATGATCCTTATGAATCTCCTCTACGGAGGCACGCCCTTTTCCATGCTCTTTACCAATGTCCGTGAAAAGCTGAGTCTGTGCTACTACTGCTCAAGCTCCTACAGTGACACAAAGAGAACCGTTTTTGTTGACTGCGGCGTGGAAAAGGCGAACATCGAAAAGGCTAAGGACGAGATAATCAGACAGCTCAAAGCTCTGGCGGACGGTGAGTTCTCCGAGGAGCTGCTGGAGGATACACGGCTTTCAGCTTACAACTCTATCAAGACCTTCGGTGATACGCCAGGCTCATATGTAAGATGGCATTTTACTGAGCTTGTACGTGGCATAAGAAGAAATGTTGCCGAAACTATCGAAGCATACAAGTCTGTTACAAAGGCTGATATAATGGCAGCGGCGGCTTCACTGAAGCTTGATTCTGTGTATATTATGGAAGCATCCGGAGAGGAGTGCGAAGATGATGAGTGAGACTAAGCAGACTGTTATAACAAGCTCCGCCGGAGACAAGCTTATACGAATCGACCACAAAAGCGGTCTTACTATTTACGTGTGCGAGATGGAGGACTTCAGCTCTGTTGAAGCACTCTTTGCAACTAAATACGGCTCGGTAAATACTCAGTTCAGGACCGCTGACGACGAGGATTACTGCACTGTACCTGAGGGTATTGCACATTTTCTGGAGCATAAGCTCTTTGAGAACGAGGACTGCGACGTTTTCAGCCTTTACGCTAAAACCGGCGCCAACGCTAACGCCTTTACCTCCTTCGACAAGACCGCCTACCTTTTCAGCTGTACGGATAATTTCAAGGAGTCACTTGAAATACTGCTGTCATTCGTGCAGAATCCGTACTTTACCAAGGAAAGCGTGGAAAAGGAGCTGGGAATAATAGGTCAGGAAATATCCATGACCAATGACAATCCCTCGTGGCGTGTGTTCTTCAATATGCTCCGTGGTATGTACCACGATCATCCGGTAAAAATTGATATTGCAGGAACTCACGAGAGTATTGCAAAAATCACAGCAGACCTTCTGTACCGCTGCTACAACACATTCTATAACCTGCACAACATGGTGCTTTCCGTTGCAGGCAACTGCAAGGCTGATGATATTATTGAAATAGCAGACAGACTCCTGAAGCCCTGCAAGAATATCATGCTTGAGACAGTTTTCCCGGATGAGCCTGAAAGCATCGTAAGGGACGAGTTCACTGAAACTGCACCTGTTGGTGCGCCTATATTCAATCTTGGAATCAAGTGCGCACCTAAAACAGGGTTTGACAACCTGAAGGCTGAGATGGAAGCCTATATCGCTGTTCAGCTGCTTTCAAATGCCTCCTCCCCTCTCTATCAGTCCATGATGGAGGAAGGGCTTATAAACAACACCTTTACAAGCGAGGTATTCAACGGCGACGGATATTTCTGCATCATCTTTGACGGCGAGTCAGAAGACCCTCATGCGGTAAGAGACAGAATATTCGCAGAGATCGAAAGAGTCAAGGAAATCGGTCTTGATCCGGAGCTGTTTGATGAAATAAGAAAATCGACCTACGGCGTTACGATTCAGGAAATGAACAATGTGACCGCTGTGGCAAATCTTATGATGAACGCTCATATGATGGGTGTTTCTCCCTTTGATACGATCAGGGTACTGTCAGAAATGACTCTTGATGATGTAAACCGTTTCCTCCGTGAGGAGATAAATACGGAGCACTCAACACTTTCAATAGTAAGAAACAGCTCCGGCGAACAGAAAGGAGCTATGCAAAATGAGTGAGGCTTACACAAATCTCACAACCAATGAAATCGCATTCCCGAATCTGGGAATAAAATTTGAAGCCGACCCTACTGCCTTTACCATATTCGGCGTTGACATCCAGTGGTACGGTCTGCTTATAACTCTCGGTCTGCTGCTGGCGATCGTTTACTGCTTCTCTCAGATGAAGCGGTACGGTCTTAACGGCGACCGTGCACTTGACGCTGTACTTGGCGGTATTATCGGCGGTATTATCGGCGCAAGACTTTATTACGTTATCCTCGAATGGGACAGATATGCTGATGATCCTATGAGCATATTCAATCTTCGTGAGGGCGGACTTGCAATATACGGCGGCATTATCGGTGCGCTGCTTATCGGCGGAATAGTTGCGAAACTCCGTAAGGTGCGTCTCCTGCCGCTGCTTGACCTTGTAGGTCAGGGCTTCCTTATCGGACAGGGCATAGGCAGATGGGGCAACTTCTTCAATCAAGAGGCTTTCGGCTGCAACACTGATTCCATCTTCGGCATGACCGGCGGAAGGATCCAGAGCTGGATCTCTTCCAGCTACATAGACACGGAATGCTATGGCAATTTAGGCGTTGAGCTGAGTGCAGACCTGCCCGTTCACCCGTGCTTCTTCTATGAATCTATGTGGTGTCTGCTCGGTTTTATCATACTTGCAGTGGTATCAATGAAATTCCGCAGATTTGACGGTCAGATCTTCCTGATGTACATTGCATGGTACGGTCTGGGACGTTCCTTCATTGAGGGACTCCGTACCGACAGTCTTGTAATAGGCAGTATAAGAGTTTCACAGGCACTGGCAGTTATATGCGTAGTGACTGCTGTTATCCTGCTTATCGTTATCGGCTCAAAGGTAAAACGTATGGGCACAGACTACAAGCTCTATGCTGATACTGAGGAATCAAAGAGAATACTCCGTGAAGCTGAAGAAGAAAGACAGCTGAGAAACCGCAAAAAGGAAAAGACTGAAGCTCCGGCAGAAATTGCTGAAGAATCAGAGAATACAGAAGAAACAGAGACTTCTTCTGAAAATGAAAACAATGATACAGATACAGCTGAGGCTGACAAGAAAGAGGAGGACTAAATTATGGCACAGATAATCAGCGGCAAGGAAGTTTCCGCAAAGGTAAGAGAGGAACTCAAAAAGGAAACCGCAGCACTTATCGAATCTACAGGCATCTGCCCGGGTCTTGCAGTTATTCTGGTAGGCAACGACCCTGCATCACAGGTTTATGTACGCAACAAGCAGCTTGCTTGTGAGGAGCTGGGATTCCATCCCTTCGAATACAAGCTCAGCGAGAACACAACTCAGGAGCAGCTTCTTGACCTTATCAATGTACTCAATAAGAACCCCAAGGTTCACGGCATTCTGGTTCAGCTGCCTCTGCCGGATCATCTGGACGAACAGTCTGTACTCTATGCGATCGCTCCGGAAAAGGACGTTGACGCTTTCCATCCTATGAATGTTGGTAAAATCATGATCGGCAGCTATGAGGTTCTTCCCTGCACACCGGCTGGCGTTATGGAACTGCTGGACGCTTCCGGCGTTGAGATCTCCGGCAAGAACTGCGTTGTTATCGGCAGAAGCAATATTGTCGGCAAGCCTATGGCAATGCTCCTGCTCCAGAGAAGCGGTACTGTTACCATCTGCCACTCCAGAACAAAAAATCTGGCTGAGATATGCGCTGAGGCTGATATTCTGGTAGTCGCTATCGGCAAGCCGAAGTTCGTTACTGCCGATATGGTAAAGGAAGGCGCAGTGGTTATCGACGTTGGTATCAATCGTGATGAAAACAACAAGCTCTGTGGTGACGTTGATTTTGACAGCGTTGCTCCCAAGGCAAGCCTTATCACTCCCGTTCCCGGCGGCGTAGGCCCTATGACAATTACTATGCTTATGAAGAATACTCTCCGTGCAGCTAAGGCACAGAATGGTATCAATGACTAATATTGGATAAAAAGAACAGGCTGATGTCACCAAAGCGGTTGGCATCAGCCTGTTTCATTTTCTATAGTATTTTCAGATCAGTGACGCTGCACCTCTGGAAGTACAGAGTCTATATCTACATAATAATGGCGGAAATTATCAGTATCAACATACACAGGAACCATTGCGTCCATTGCTATCGCAGTGGGGTCAAAGTAAATATTACGGCTTCTGAATAAATGGAGTATGCCAGTATTAGGATCGGTATAGCTGCATTCAGCCACGTAAGGGCAGCGTCCGTTTACTCTTACATTGTAATTCGGCAGGACGCTCGTAACCTGCGCCATTATGTAATGTCCCTGCGAAAACAGCCGGTCGTGAATCTTACGTCGGCGAATCATGAAAGCAAGAAAGATACCGCCGAGGATAAAAAACAAAGCACCGATCACGCCGAATATCGCCAGAAAAAGCTTCGGGTCGCCGTCAACCTGAACCCTGCCGCTTTCGCCTGCCGCAGTAACAACTGCACCTATAATAATAAAGACCAGTCCCAGCGGTGCAAATATCAAGCCCACGATATCCGTTGCTGAAAGTGAAAATTTCGGTTTTCTTGTATTGTTCATCGAGAGTCTCCTTTTCTGCTGATATAATCACATGATATCATAAAAAAACTCTTTTGTCAAGGTTTAGACAAACCATAAGACCACCGGTATTCGCCGGCGGTCTTCTGCATCAGAACACATTGGTAAGATAAGGGGTTTCTTCCTCGGATATGTGGCGCAGCATCGTCTCCGCAGCCATAAGCTCTGCTCCCAGTTCATCGCAGTCAGATTCTATCATTGGTTCAAGCCTCTGTAAGGTTATCTCCGCTTCACCAAGCTTATCATAGGAAACACACAGCTTCAGTATCCACTGAACACTGTCCCATTGCTCCAGCGTACTTCTGCAAAGCTCTTTTGCTGTCTCGCTGTCACCCTTTTCCTCGGCAGCACTCAGCTGATGAAGGGAGCTGAGCAAATGGTCACAGCACCTGCGGACGGCAAACACCGAGCCTGCGCTCATCAGTATAAGGGCTGCAAGTATGCCTACGGCTATACGCACACGAGTCATAGTCAGCATTCCTTTCTTATCAGAGGTGAAAGCTCACTGCCGTCTGTCATGGCAAGAAATATCTTTTCAGGTGTAAGCCCGCTGCCGCAAAGCTTCTTCTGAAGCCAGTTTCTGTCACGCCCGATGGCTGTAAGCGCCTTCTCTATGACAACACCGTCAGATACTATCACCACCGGAGGATTCTCAGACTTGTTTCCAAGGCATATGTCAGCCTGAGTTACAGTCCTGCAGGATGCCTTCGGGTAGACGGATACTGAGCCTGTAGTTTCCACAATAGCAAACTGCACATCCTCCGGCGTGAATATCTGCTGGCTTCTCAGTGCCATAAGCAGGTCATCCACAGTAAGCCTCAGGTCACGCATGGTCTGCTGGGCTATCTTGCCGTCACGTATGATGATTTTAGGGCTGCCGGAGATAAGCCGCCTCAGCTTCTTTGACTTGAGACTTAGCCATGACATTATAACCTCAAAGCAGACAAGAGCAAGTACCGGAAGTATTCCTGTAAGCAGCGGCACAGAGGGATTCTCCAGAGGAAGCGTGGCTATATTGGATATGAGAATGGTTATTACAAGCTCAGATGGCTGAAGCTCACCCAGCTGCCTTTTTCCCATCAGCCGGACGGCAAATATTACTGCTGCATAAAGCAGAACAGAACGTATGAAAACTGTACTCACAGCGTCACCTCAAAAAATGGGCAGCATCGTGTTGTACGGTGCTGCCTTGTTATGCTTATATTATGTACTGCCCTTACGGAATTATTCCTGCGGCGCTGCTGCGGCGTCAGTCTTTTCAGTCTTTTTGAAAACGAAAAGCTTGCTGATAATATAGTTGATAATAAGAATGATTATCTGAGCCGCAAGAGTTACCCAGAATTCACTCCAGTGGAGCCATCCGATAAATACCATTGTGATTCCAAGGTCGATGAACCATGAAAGAAGTCTGCCTGCGTAGAAGTTTATAAACTCCTTCCAGAATGCGCTTCTTGTATTTGCGGTGCTCTTGAATACATATGCTCTGTTTGTAAAGAATGCGAAGGTCACAGCGCATATCCATGAGAATGTGGCACAGAGTCCGGAATAGACTGTGTAAAAATCACCCATCGCCTCAGCGTCCGCCAGATACAGGGGCACAAGCTTAGTGACCATCGACACAAGGGTAGTCAGTGCGCCGTAAAACAGATACAGCCATATCTCCTCGTACTTGAAGTAGATGTTCTGAATGGGCTTGGGCATAAGCTTTACAAACCATAAAATTAGTTTATTCATTTTAGTTTTTCCTTTCTTTTCAGTGCATTTTACCGAATTTAAGTCTTTATGAAATTTTTACTTGATTATATCCCTGAAATATGATACTATTATAACATTATATCATTCAAAATGTCAACCCCGGAGGTTTATATGATCGTACTATTATTGATACTTATGGTAATGTCTGCGCTTTTTTCAAGCTCAGAGACTGCATTTGCCTGTGTAAACAAGATCAGACTGAAGCACAGAGCTGATCAGGGCGACAAGCGGGCTGCACGTGCTCTGCGTATAGCTGACCGATATGAGGACGCCCTTACCGCTATCCTCGTAGGCAACAACATTGCAAATATCGGCTCGTCATCACTGGCGACCGTGCTCTTTACCCAGTGGGTAGGAGATGCCGGCCCTGTTGTTTCAACTGTTGTTATGACTCTGCTGGTGCTTACATTCTGCGAGGTTCTTCCTAAGTCCTATGCAAAATCCCATGCCGATCAGCTGGCTCTTGCATTTTCAGCAGGACTTTCTGCGCTGATAATCATAATGACTCCTTTTGTAAAAATATTCGACCTTATGTCAAGGATATTCAAAACCAAGGACGACGCTCCCTCTGTTACCGAGGACGAGCTGAAATATATCATTGACGAGATCGAAGAAGAAGGCGTTCTTGAGGAGCAGGAAAGCGATCTGGTTATATCTGCACTTCAGTTCGACGAGACTACTGTAAATGAGATACTCATTCCCAGAGTAAAGACTGTGGGCATTCCGATCGACTCAGACCTTGAAGATATCAAGAAGATGTTCCTTACCAGCCACTTCTCACGATTCCCTGTTTACGACAAGACCCTTGATAATATTGTGGGTATCATCACAAACAAGGAGTTCTTCCGCCTGATACATGGTATGCACCAGAGTCTTGAGGATATTATGCAGGATGTCATATACATACCTGCAACCAAGCGAATCAGTGAGATACTTCAGGAGATGAAAAAGTCAAAGACTCATATGGCAGTCGTTGTTGATCAGTACGGTGGCACTAAGGGTATCGTTACTCTGGAAGATATTCTGGAGGAGCTGGTTGGTGATATTTACGACGAAAGCGACGAGATCCTCAATGAGTTCGTAAAGACTGCGCCGCACACTTATACTGTGGAAGGTTCATTCAGCATAAGTGATATGCGTGACGGTCTGGACGAGGAGGATATTCCCTCTGAGCAGCCGGACGCTGCGTCCACGTCTGTCGGCGGCTGGATAACTGAGCTGCTGGGATGTATTCCCGATAAGGGCGCAACTGCCAAGTGGGGACGCTTCAACTTTACTGTTCTTGATGCCGACAACCTTACTGTAAATAAGGTCGAACTTTTCGTCGAGCCTCTGCCGGAGAAGGACGAGGACGAGGAATAAACACTTCTTTTATCGTCTAATATTAAATTTTTATCGTTTATTTGCACAGATGCAGCGGTATATGCCGCTGCATTTATTGTATAAGATTACAATTTTATCGTTTTTCGATAAAATATACTTGACTTTCGTAAAATGCCGTGGTATACTGTATACATCAGCTGAGAACGTAAACCAAAATACAAAATCAAAACATTTACGGAGGTAAACATTATGAAAACAACTGCTATCGCAAGCAAAGAGGAACTGAACCTCAAAATCAAGAAGTCCAGCAAGATCGCAACTGTTCTGGCGAGGATCACAGGTATTGCCGGAATCATGGGAAGCGTTTTTGCTTTCTTCCTCATCTGTATGCTGCTCATTGATGATTCTGCATTCACCACTCTGCTGCCCACCGGCATGACAGTTGATACCATGGACGGCTATCTTATCCAGACACCAGGCGACTATATTGCCGGATTTACCAATGGAATCGCACAGTTCCTGATATATTCTGTATGCGCATTCCTTGCAGCAGGCATATTCAAGCGCATTTCCGAGGACGGTATGCCTTTCAAGTCAGAAAACACAAAGAGCTTAAAGGGCATCGGCATTCTGATCATTGCAGCAAGCATTATTCCCTCTATACTTGCAGCCATTGCAGGTGCATTAGCTGGACCTGTTACAGAGGTAAGAATGATCTTCAATATTGATACTGCAATGATAGGCGCACTGTTCTTTATGATCGCAATGATATTTGATTACGGTGCTAAGCTCCAGCAGGAAAACGATGACATGGTATAAGGAGGTACGATATGGCTATTATTGTTAGACTTGACCGTGTTATGGCGGACAGAAAAATGAGCCTTAATGAACTGAGCGAAAAGGTGGGCGTGAGCAACGTGAACCTTTCCAAGCTGAAAACAGGCAAGGCAAGTGCAATACGCTTCTCAACTCTGGAGGCGATATGCAAGGCGCTCGACTGTCAGCCGGGGGATATTCTGGAATACACAAACACAAACGATGAATAAATATAAAGGGCTGATTCAATGCGAATCAGCCCTCATTTTATCTTTTATTGAATCTTCCGAACTTGAACAGAAAAATCGCCGCCACTGCTGTAGCCACAACTGATAGTATCGTGGGGAACAGGGTGTAATCTGAAAAAGGCAGGTCGGCTGTGTTCATTCCGTAGAAGCTGTACACCATCGTAGGTATAGCCAGAACGATGGTTACGGTAGTCAGTCTCCACATGACAAAGTTCAGGTTATTGGAAATGACCGAACCGCACGCCTCTACCATACCTGCAAGGATCCCTGAATATATGCTCGCCATTTCCTGCGCCTGTTTGAGCTCAATGAGTACATCCTCCAGCAGATCCTGATCCTCCTCATAAAGCTTGATAACTCTGCCTCGAAGTATCTTGTTTGCTGTAAGGTCGTTTGATTTCAGCGATGTTGTAAAGTAGACCAGCGACTTTTCAAGCTCCATCATCTGAATGAGCTGCTGGTTTTTTACTGCGCCGTGAAGCTGTCTTTCCAGAACATCAGAAGCCTTGTCTATCTGCTTCAGGTACAGCAGATAGATTGACGTAATATACATCATCAGCCTAAGTACAAACTGAGTCCTGAAGCTGGTCTGGAGGTTACGCAGTCTGCCTGCTACAACGTCGTCAATTATCTTGCTGCTTCTCAGCGATATGGTGAATACGTACTGCTCGGTAATGATTATACCAAGCGGCATGGTGTAAAAGCGCAGAGTTTCATTCTTTGATATCTCAGATACAGCTGTATCCACAATTATCAGAGTCTGGTTTTCCTCCTGCTCCACACGTGAGGATTCCTCCTCGTCCAAAGATGATTTGATGAAGCCGCTGTCAAGTCCGTAGTCCTCGATCAGCATTTTCATCTCCTTTGCAGTAGGGTCAACAACAGATACCCAGCAGCCTGCTTCCATCTTGTCAAGCTCTCTGAGTCTGCCGTTCTCTGTCTTGTAATATTCTATCACGGTTACTTCCTTTCCGTAAAGACAGCAACCGTCAGGGCACACCTTGCCCGCTGCCTTTACTTTTTTAGTCGTGCTGCATCTGAATGAAGCAGCATTCCTGCATTATAAATATTCTCCGCAGGATACGGGTCAGCGTTCATAATGTACCTCCGATTCTAAAATTTGCGATCATTCGCTCTTTATATTATAACAAAATTCCTTTTCCGTGGCAATAGAGAAAATGAAAATTTTTCATCCCTGCGACTTTTTATTCTCATCCCTGAGTCTCTCTTTAAGTCCCTCAAATATAATATTCTTTGCCCAGACAGCCTGTTCCTTTGTAGCAGGATCTACGCCCTCAAGAGGATACTTCATTCCAAGCTGCTCGTACTTCACGATACCCATGGTATGATATGGCAGTACGTCCAGAGCCTTCAGGTTTGTAAGTCCGCCGAGGAAGTAGCCGAGGTCATGCAGCGGCTTTTCTTTAAGAGTAATGCCCGGTACTACTACATGACGTATCCATACATCCTTTCCGATATCACGGAGATACTCTGCAAATTCAAGTATATGCCTATTTGACTGTGCAGTAAGCTTCTTGTGCTCCTCATCGTCAATATGCTTTATATCCAGCATTACAAGGTCAGTATACTTCATAAGCTCGTCATGCTCTGCACGATTGCTTTCACGGAACATAATGCCAGATGTGTCGATACAGGTGTGGACGCCTCTTTTCTTAGCTTCTCTGAAAAGCTCCGTCACAAATTCCATCTGCATAAGAGGTTCTCCGCCTGTTACAGTAATACCTCCGCTTTTCAGGAACTCCTTCAATCCGTCATATTCCTCAAGAAGCGACTCTACAGAGCGCTTTTCGCCTGTACATGGCTTCCATGTGTCGGGATTGTGGCAGTACTGACAGCGCATGGGGCATCCCTGCAAAAATACTACAAATCGTATGCCCGGCCCGTCTACTGTGCCGAAGCTTTCTGTTGAGTGAACAAATCCTTCCATATTTTACCTCCAAAAACAAATGTGCGAAGCACACCTACTAAGGCTCCCCTTAGTAAGGAGAGCTGTCAGCGTAAGCTGACTGAGGGGATTGAAAAGCACGCAAAGGCATAGGTTTCCACACTCCTTACAATCCCCTCCGTCACGCCTACGGCGTGCCACCTCCCCTTGCTAAGGGGAAGTCGGAG
>JAZNOB010000115.1:0-13498 GCA_045580565.1 Ruminococcus sp. | reverse complement strand
CGACGGGACTTGAACCCACACGTCGTTTCCAACACTAGCACCTCAAGCTAGCCTGTCTGCCTATTCCAGCACGCTCGCATTCAACTTGATTATTATAGCATATTTCCGGTGGCTTGTCAAGGGTTTTTTGAAAAAAATTCTTATTTGCAGAAAAAAGTTTCTACCGCCGCACCACAAAGCAATCAAGACCGCTGCTTCTCTGAATAACTTCACAACATAAAAAGGCACCTGATCCAATCAGGTGCCCTTGTTTCGATTTATATAGTTATTTGTTTCTGTTCATCTTGATCACCTTATAAATCAGTACCTCAAGAGAAATCAGAACAACAAGTCCCGCCGCAAGGAGGATAACAGTTTTCCACGGAAAGCCCTCGCCGCTGCCGGATGCAGATACAGAGCTTACCTCGCTGCCGGAATAGTTATCTGATGCCTTGTCAGAAACTGACGGTTCAGCTGTATTCTCTGCCTTTTCAGAATCAGGAGTAGCCGCACTTACTGCGCCTGCCTTGATGCCGCCGTTGTTCTCACAAAGGAAACCGGCAAGCCATGCAAGAGGAGCGTTCCAGTTGATGGTACACTCATTTACAGACCATGCCTCAACGTGGTCCATGTAGCACTTAGCCGGAGCGATCTCGCCCTTTACCCAACCGGAACCCATTACCCACGGATCCTGCATACCAGAGTTGGGACCGCCTACAAGTACGCCTGCCGGAGCTGACGGGAAGCCCTCTACAGCCTGTGCACACCAGTATCTGTGGTGAGGATTTTCAGCTGCATGGTCACCGTAGCCTGTTACATAGCTGTAGTCCATTGGATTGCGTCCAAGGAGATAGTCAACTGCACTTACTACGCCGTTCATGTACTTGCTGTCATCTGTAAGATCAAAAGCTGCTGCAATTACAATAGCGTTATCTGCGACAAAGGAGTTTGAACCCCATACATATCCTACTGTAGGATCATTGTAGCTTATCTTGCTTGCACCATAGGGCTGACCGTAGCCCTGCTCTGATTCCAGTGATATATATGTATCAGCCGCAGATGTGAAAGCCTTCTTCAGTGTGTCTCCATCGCCTGAATCAAGAGCATCAATATTTGCTGCAAGTGCAAGGCTGCCCAGTGTCGCTGTATTGCCCCAGTCGAAGCTTCCTACAACGCCATCAGTTTCGCCGCTTGAAAGAGATGTAGGAACCTTCAGGAACCAGTCAGACTTTTTCATGCCATCAAAATAATCGTCATCGCCTGTTGTGATGAAAAGCTCACAAGCCGCCCAGTAAAATTCATCGGAAGAGTCATCATCGCCGTATGCGCCGCCGCCTACAGACTGGTCGAGAGGAGCGTACATATCAGGATGCTCCTGTGCTGCATCATAGGCTTCCTCAGCCGCTTCAAGACACTGCTGCGCAAATGCAGGGTCGTAATCCTTCCAGAGGCGTGCAGCCTGAGCGCATACTGCTGCCATATTGAGTGTTGCACAGGTCGTCGGAGGCTTTATGATACGTTCCTCAGTATCATCTGCCGGAGCAAGACCGAGAGCTGTCCACTTGATATCGTGAACCTTGTGGTAAACCATATCCTCGTACTCGCCGTCCTGTACCATCATCTTCATCATCCACTCGATCTCCCAGCGGGCTTCATCAAGGATATCAGGATAGCTGTTTGCATTTTCAGGAAGATTCATGCTGCCGTCTGCATATGCTGCCTCTGAGTCAGTACCCTTTGCACGCTCGAACTGGTTCTGCATAAGCCATACAGAGATACCGCCGTTTACAACATATTTGCCGTGGTCGCCTGCGTCATACCATCCGCCGGTAACATCCTGAGAGCCGCCGTTTGAATTTACGTCGTTCCAGTCTGTGGTAATTCTCGCAACGTCGCTTGTATGACCTGCCGCATGAGCAAGTGCAGCTGCGTCGCCAGATGTGATGTACTGACTTTCAACAGCAATTGCACTTCTGTTCTGATAAAAATAGTTGAGTGCGTCATACATCATGCCGGAATATGTATCAGTGCCGCCGATAGTAAATTCACGGCTTACGGAATCGCCTGCCTTCAGTGTGTATGTACCAGCCTCTGTGAAGTCAGAGAAATCCAGAACCTGTACAGAATCGCCGGAATCAGCATCGTTGCCCATAGGCTGGGATTCACCCTTGTACACCTCCTTGCCAGAAGCGTCCAGAACATAAAACTTCTCGCTCTTCTGGTTTTCAGTGATCCATGTTGCCTTCTTTGCTGCATCTGTGAAGTAGCCTACCTGATTTGCAACGATAGCAGCTCTGTTCCATTCTTCAGCAGGAACATAGTCATACTCGCTGCTGTTTGTGCAGTTCAGGCTCATGTTGTCGAAGATGAACTGTGTACCTGCCGGAACAGTATCGCCGCCGATATGAAACGCCCACTCAACCTCCGCAGTTCTCTTTGCTGTAAATGTTCCCTTTACGGTAGTTTTCTGGTTAGCCTGGAGCTGCTGGACATTCCAGTAGCCGTCGAAGGAGCCGTCATCGGGATTGCCGTGCCAGTCCTCAGTATAAGGCTCAGACATATCGCCTATCTTTGTGTAGTAGGTACAGCTGTTGCTTGCTGTAATATCAAAGGAAACCTCGTATGTACAGCCGGAAACAAGTGTAAGACCTCTGTGTCGGAACTGACAATCCCATCTGTCCTCGCCGCCGTTGGATGCACCGCCTGGATTTACAATAGTGATCTCATACTGTCCGTCCTTGATGGCAAATTCCATTTCGCCCGGTGCAGATTCACACACGTGCCACGGCAGACCTGCGCCGCTTTCAAAGTCAGTCTGACCAAGCTGCTGACCTGCAGAAGCAGAAAATCCGCCTGCCATACAGCTGATGCTCAGAACCGCAGCCGCAAAAATACCAGCTGCTCTGCGTATAACTCTTTTCATTGTTTTTCCTCTCCCTTTATTTTTATTTCTGCGCTTTTACGCTCCTTATATTATATTGTATTTTTCTTCCAAAATAAAGGGAATCCACGCACTTTTCAGGAATTTCGGAGCTATGCACAACCCTTGCGTTCATTTGCAATTTTTTTCGTATCAATTTACCACGCACATTTTCAGTTCAGCGTATTACCACATGAACACGCCTTGACAACTTCTGCAAATTATAGTATACTATAATTCAAATAGCCTGTTTTCAGGCTGAAAAACATGATAATGATGCGTATATATGCTGCCCACAGATCTGACAGCTGCATCTGAAACGGAGGAACAGTATGAAAAAAATCTACCTTATATGCAACCTGCTGTCCGGAAAGGCAAGCATCGGCGGTCAGCTGGGAAAGATCATAAACCGTTTTACTGAAGCAGGCGCTGAAGTTACTGTTCATCCAACCCAGTGCAAAGGTGACGGTGCAATGGCAGCAGCATATGCCTGTTCAGCCGGCTTTGATCTTATTGTATGCTGCGGCGGTGACGGTACATTGAATGAAGTCATCCACGGATGTATGGGATGCAGCTCACCGCTGCCCATTGGTTATATTCCTACCGGCTCAACAAACGACTTTGCAAGAAGCCTTAACATTCCTAAAGGCACTATGGAGGCTGTAGATGTTATCATAAACGGTACAACCCAGCTGTGCGACATCGGCAGGCTTGGTAGCAGGCATTTTACATATATTGCAGCATTCGGTGCTTTTACCGAGGTATCCTATCAGACTGCACAGAATATAAAGAATGTTCTCGGCCACACAGCATATCTCCTCAGCGGTATGATGAGCCTTACCAAGATCAAGACCAGCCGTATGCGTGTTGAATATGAGGATAAGGTTATTGAGGATGAGTTTATCTACGGAATGGTGACCAACACCACATCAGTAGCCAAGCTTCTGTCATTGCCTCAGTTCCAGAAGGATGACGGATTATTTGAAGTGACTCTTATACGAAAGCCCAGAAATCTTATAGACCTGCAGCATATCATAACAGGACTCACGAACTTCCAGCTTGGTGCTGAAAAGGAATATTTCACATATTTCCGTGCTTCTGAGATAAAGGTGACCTGCCTTGAGGAAGAGCCTGTACCGTGGACAGCAGACGGCGAATACGGCGGAAGCGAAAAGGTGAATGTTATAAAAAATCTCCGTCAGGCACTGACCTTTATTCTGCCTGAGGAGTCTGATGAAAATATGTAACCAGTAAAGGAGCTGATACAATTGTGTATCAGCTCCTCTTTCACATTCTATGCTCTTTTATGCAGCGGAGCAGTTTCTCCGCTATCTCATCACCAAGACCAGCATATGAGATAAGCGAACCGTTCATACCTGTGGCAATATGAATATCCGGCTTCATATCCGGACCGTGATAATCCGATCCGATAGTGTATATAAGTCCATATTCATCTGCAACAGCTCTGTAGTAAGCCACATCCTCAGGCGTATGCTCGCTGTAGTAGCATTCGATCCCGCAAAGTCCAAAGGATATAAGCTTTTCAAGAAGCTCACGGAAGGGCTTATCCTCAAGCCTAAGGAGATAAGGATGCGCCATAACCGCCACTCCGCCCGCACGTCTTATCATCGCTATCCCCTCCTGTGCAGTAGGCTTGGGCCTTTCAGCACAGTAAAACTCCGGAGTTTTGAGATACCTGTCAAAGGCGTCCTGCATATCCTCCGCATAGCCCATTTCTATAAGAGTTCTGGCGATATGAGGTCTGCCGGTGCTCTGACCACCATTCACCTCGCATATCTTTTCAAGAGTTATGGGGATACCTGCCTTGTTAAAAAGCTCTATGAGCCTGTCCCTGCGGTTTATGCGGTGGGTGCGGTTATCCTCATAAAACTGCTTCAGCTCTGTACTTTCCGGATCAACACCGTAGCCTAAAATATGAAGTTCCCTGTTGCCCTGGGCACTTATTTCTATTCCGCTGATGAAATCTATCCCAAGCTTTTCAGCGGTGCGCTGTGCCCTCTCAATACCGTTTATATTATCATGGTCAGTCAGTGCCATCACGGTTATACCTGCATCGGCAGCTATATGCACAAGCTCCTCAGGCGTATCCTGCCCATCGGAGCATCTGCTGTGAAGATGAAGATCAACCATTTCCTGTTACCTCCTGTTCTGTTATATACATGAATTTCTCGCAGTCATCAAGAGTACCGGAACTGCACATTATCAGTATCTGCTGATACTCCGACGGGTCTGTAAGCTCAGTTATCGGTCTGTCAATGCAGCCTATGTCAATTATATCAAGCTGAGCATAATGCTGCGTGAAGAATGGAAGCATACTGTCACAGAATGAATCCTTGATAACAAGAAGCCTCTTACCATTTTCAACGTTAGTCTCAATCTCTGTAAAGAGCACAGGCTCGCCCATATAAAAGTTCTCTGCATTTCCTGCGTCAAGAGCATCTGAACAGTAGAATGAGCTTTCCGTCCTTTCCTCTCCGTCAAAGGCGTTCATTGACAGTATCCTGCTGCTGTTTTCGCAGGTATATACATCAAGTATATCCGGAACTACCTTGTCATACAAGCAGTCCTCGTAGAGATCTCCCCGAAGGTCGTTTTTTACATGAGACACTGTACAGCTGTCATAAGGTACCGGATAATAGCCCATCTTGCGTATAAGGCTTCTGTACACATTATATGCACCATAGACTGTACATCTGGAATCGGTACGATAGTAAATATAGTCATCCTTGAAGGTGCTGAGAACATGATATGCGTCAATGGTACGGATCTTCGGGTCGGTCAGCTCGTAAAAGCTCTCTATCTGAGGAAGCTGAGACGGTACTGACGCATTTTCCGGCAGGCATTCTGTATATATTTCAGAAGCACATGGAAAGACCGTGATGCAGGTGGGGACTGAATAAGCGTTATAGAATCCGTTCACTGCCGCCGCCGTATCCGCAGTGCTTTTATCATCCAGAAGAACCGGTTCACGAAGAAGCCTTTCGTCGTGAATGTATATGTCGCCTATTTTTTCATTGCCTATAATAAGCGAAAGCCTTGTACGAAGCCTGAGCGCACTATCCTTACCTGGCAGGCTGTCATCTATAACAGAATCAACGGCATCCCATCCGGATATGCTGCTTGTGGGAGCAGTGCTGCTTCCCTCAGTAAAGTGCTTCACTGCCGCAATAAGGAACCATGCCATTCCTACATGGAGCAAAAGAAGCAGGAGCCATGCTGAAAGCTTTTTTCTCATAGCAGCACTCCTTTCCACTGAAGAGCCGATATATCTGTCTGAGTAGCAAGCACAGCTGCACAGAGAACCAGCAGTGTAAGCTGTACAGGAATGGTGAGTACTCTGCATATCTTCCGCAGAACGGGGACATTTTCTATGCGTTTCATAAGCTTCTGGAAGCTGTCGGTTGCGCTGTACAGCGATATCAGAAGAATAAGTCCGCCGCTTCGCAGATAATAGAAATCATTCATCTGTATAATGCTCTTACCGCTGCCGAGGAGCTGCATAAGTCGTGACGCTCCGTCCGCAAGAGATTCCGACGAGAAGAATGCCCATCCAAAAAATGTGACAAGAAGAAACACCACGATCTCAAACGCTGACGGGATGCGCCATTTTCTCTGAATGGCGAGCTGATGCACACCTATCCACAAGCCCATCCACAAGCCCCATATTGCCATATGCGGAACAGGATTATACCAGAATCCCAGAAGGATCCATGTGCATACAGTGCCTATAATGCACTTCCAGCCGTCCGTTCTGAACAATGGAATAAAGCAGCTTCTGCACCATGAAACAACAGTGATATTCCACTCTGAACCAAAGCGTGCAAGAGAACCTGAATGCAGAGGTTTTCCATAACTGTCAGGCATTCTGAAGCCGTAGCAAAGAGCGATTCCCTTTGCCATATTTCCGTATCCGGAAACCGTGAAGTAAAACTGCAGCGCAAAGGCAAGGACGGTTATCCATGACATCACAATGGACAGACCTTCCTCTCTGCTGTAAAGAGATGTGAACACAATGCCGATAGTATCTGCCAGAAGCAGCTTTTTTGAAAGTCCCGTCACAAAAAGCCCCAGTCCCTCTCCAAGCCTCTCGCTGCATATAACAGCATCCCTTGACATTGCTCTGTGTTCTGCATAAGTCTGGACCGGACCCATTGCAAGACGTGGATAGAAAAGCAGATAGCTCGTTGTTTCTGCAAGATTATCTTCTTCTGTAATACGTCCATTAAAGACATCGGCAGTAAACCTTGTACCCTGAAGAAAGAAGAACGCCATTCCCAGAGGACAGTACCTCAGGAATGAATGAACCTCCCTGAACTTCTCAGCAGAATAATAGCTCCACAGAATAAAGCCAGCTGCATAAAGAAGCATCAGCAGAATCGTAATAAGCATAATAACAAAACGATGCCTGCGAAGTCTGCTGCTGAGCTTGCCGAAAGCTGCCGTCAGTGCTGTCAGCACTGCCATTCCTCCGGCTGATATCAGGTCTGTCATTGCAAGGAAGATAACGCTGAAGCTTATGAATGCAAAAGGCTTTGCTTTTTTAGGAAGCAGCCAGTATATAGTGATAGTAAGGGGCAGAAAGATACATATAAAAGTAAGCCCTGTAAACAGCTCCGGTCACTCCTTTCCGTCCGGGAAAAGCTGACTGAGAAGCCTGCACAGCTCGTCCCTGTTCATCATAGTATTGAGCACCTCTAAAAGAGACACTGCTGACAGAAGCTCCGGAAGTCCCAGATGCTTCTGGAGAATTTTCCTCATCTCGCTGCTGTTCGGGCAGCCCGAAAGTCCCAGCTCAAAAAGGTCTGCCTTTGTAAGCGGATCGGTCACAGGAGCATCATCCGAAGCACTTATGCCAGCCTTAGCAAACGCCTCCAGCAGAAGCTTCGGACTTATCCCCTCAACTCCCAGCTTTCCCTCGGCAGACGCCTTTTCCTTACGGCTTTCCTTGCCGTATATATCAGGAGCGTATACATTATACACTCTGCCGTTTTTCACTGAGCCTTTTATGTAATTGCGTATCCTGAAGCCTGCTCTGTCTGAATCAGTTAGAAGAATTATTCCTGTAGTTCCGGCATAATACCGTATCAGCGCAAGCTTTTCCTCATCCTTGTATATGCGGAAGCCGTTGGTCACGATAATAACAGCGTCCACGATGGAGGACAGCTTTATCTTGTCGTACTTACCCTCGACTATTATCGCCTGTTTTATCTTTATCATAATGACAGCTCCATTCTGCCTGAGGCTATCTCCAGCATTTTCACGATGGCTGATTCCAGCAGAATGCGCTCATCCGCTGCGGATGAATTTAGCTTCTGCTCAAGGTCACGCAGCACTTCAATACACGCACGAAGCTGTTCCGGCTGTATTCTGCGGCAGTCACGGAATGCGTTCTGCACCACAAAGTCAAACCTGTACCCGAAATCCTTTTTCATATCGTCAACTGAATGATTACTCCTCCATGCGACTGCTGCTCTGTAAAGGTCGATAAAGCCTGAAGCAACTGCATGAACAATAAATGTTCTGCTTGTACGAATGGAGTAAAGCCTGTCAAGCTCTGCCATAGCAGCCTGTGGCTTCAGTGCCATAACTGCCTTTGCAAGAGCGAAAACTGTAGTTTCAACTGACGGCGCAACAAGGTCAGTTATCATTTTATCAGTAATTTCGCCGCCGGCAGCATGGGCGCACAGCTTGTCGATCTCACTTCTCAGCTGAACAGTATTGCCCATACATCTTGCAGTAAGGTTTTCAGCTTCACGTCTCTGAATGGTACAGCCCTTTTTCTGAGCGATCGCCATAAGCCACTTTGCGATTTCCGGAAAGGTCCGCTGTGCCGCCTCACATACTGTTCCCAGCTTTGCGATCTTATCAATGAGCTTCTTGTTCTTGGGCGTAGGCGTTTTCTTGCCGTCTCTTACGTCAAATCCAGTAACGCTGAGGATGATTACAGTCTGTTCGCCGGCATCCTTACATATATCAATAAGCTGGCTTATCTGCTCCTCACGGTGCTTTTCAGCATTGAAGTCATGTATCCAGATACAGTTATAATCTGCCATCATAGGAAACATTGCCGCTGCATCAGCAAGCTCATTCATATCAATATTGCTGCCCTCATATTTTGTAAGCGCCATATCCTCATTGCCGCCTGTAGCCTTACGGATAAGCTGCTTCGTCAGAGTCTCAACCTGTACAATATCTGCTCCGTAAATATAGTATACCCTGCTGAGATCGCCCTGTTTTATCTGCGCCGCAACGCTTTTAGGATCTGAAACCGCCATCAGTCAAGCCTCCTTGCAACCACACTGCTGTCAGCGTGGATTATTATTTCTATATTCTGTCCGGCGGATACGACCATTTTGCCGGTGTCTCCGGACATATCAAACACTGTATTCTTTTTGTTCTTTCCCGAAACTATATAATCATATCCAGCCGCTGTATATTCGGAAGGCTCCTGCTGTGTTACAAATACGCTCTTTCCGAATGCACTTATACTGAAGCATCCATCCTTGACGGACGTACTGTAATCCGATGCCTCAATACAGCAATAATCTGTATCAACCAATGGCTGTGAGCATATATACTTATCATCGGGAAACTCATTTTCCGTAGCAGTCATAACGCATTCAACATCGCAGGCATATAAAAGCTTATCGTAAACCGCAGCTGATGAATCCGCATTTTCTGCAATATACAGACTGTCTACCCTGCTTATTCCATATTCAGTAAGAAGCCTCAGAAGATGGTCTCCGTTTTTTCTGTCACCTGTAAGGTCTGTTACATCAGTTCTTCCGTTATAGGTCACAGCAATTATCTGCTCATCCTTCCGTCCGAGGATAAACAGATGCAGTGAATCCTCAAACTGTTCTCTGCGGATATTCAGTCCGGCAGCCATGGCAAAAACTGACGCAGCAATTACAGGGCACACGAATTTCCGGCTCCGTGAGAACATATACACCAGTATAACTACAGCTGAAAGAACAGCTGCGGCGGTGCCAAGAGTACTCCATCCGCAGGGAAATGATATGGGAACATTCATCTCAAGCCATCTGAGCCAGTCCGTAAGGAGACTGCTGACGATATCAATTATATAGCCGCATATGTGAGATATTCCTCCTGCACCGCCGCAGAAGAATATTACGATTCCGCAGAACATTATGATAACGCACATAGGCGCAAATATAACATTCGAAATTGGTGCAAGCAAGGAAGTCTCTGTGAAATGGCATATACATATTGGAATGGTGCACAAGCTTACAAGCGCCGCCGACAGTGCCGATTTAACGATACCTCCGACCCAGCCGTACAGCGGCAGTCTGTTTGTTATCCATGGCGCAAAGCTGTTTACACCGAATGTTCCTGCAACTGACAGAAGAAATCCTACATTATGAATAAGATAGGGCCTGAGACCGGTAAGAAGGATCACTGAAATACACAGTGCGCTGAGAGAATCAGACCTGCGAAAAAAGAGACACGAGCCTCTCGCTATGAGAAGCATACAGCCTGCACGAAGTACAGATACCGGCCACATGGAAACAAGGGTAAACAGCGTTGTCAGCAAGACCGTAAGCCCGAACTGAAGAATACGCTGAAGTCTTGTTCTGTTGCCTATTGCATTGCAGACTCCGTTAAAGAGAATAAGATGGAAACCTGACAGAGCAAGCATCGGTCCCAAACCTGAATGATAAAATGAGCTTTCGATACGTTCATCAAGTCCTGACCTGTCACCGAATATCATCGCCGCTGTAAGGCTTCCTCCGGTTCTGCCGCTGAGATAATATATACGCCTTTGTATCTTGTCACGATACTTGGCAATCTTCCTGAGAAGCCGGCAGTCATCAACATACATCACCGAATACTCGCAGCCTGAGTCCGCTTCAAGAAACACAGACTGACTCTTGTAATATTCTTCACTGTCAAATAGATAGCTTCCATCCGGTACAGAAAACGTTCCTGTCACCTGAATATGATCACCATACCGGCAGTCATAGTTCTGTGTAAAGCACAGAACCGACGCTTTAGTTCCATCCGCAAATGCGCCGTCCGCTATATACGAGGCATACTCGCCGTCATATACCTCGGCAGATGAAACCCGCCCTGAAAACACATTCTCCTTACCGGCAAGTGCCACAGCAGGAATGTATGCGTCAGCGGTATACCCTGCGTATATTCCGGCTCCTCCAAAGAAAAACACAGCCGACACAAGAAGCACTCTCGCAGAAAACCTTTTCATAAGCAGGAGCAGCATGAACACGATCATGCCTGCTGCTCCTATCAGCCAGAAATGCTCCTGTGACAAAAATGAAGCAAAAAATAGTCCCAAGATGTAAGAAATCCCGATAGCAACCATTTTCCGCTTCATTTTTCATGTCCTCTGTCTTATGCTATATTACAGTACTTCCTTGCCCCAGCCCATTTTTACGCCGGCAAGCATATGGAAGTGAAGATGGAATACAGTCTGACCTGCATCCTCACCGCAGTTTGTCACGATACGATATCCGCTGCCAAGGCCCTCTTCCTCTGCGATCTTTGCTGCGACCTCGAAAATGTGAGCCACAACAGCAGAGTTTTCAGGTGTGATCTTTGCTGCACAGCAGATGTGCTCCTTAGGAATAAGGAGATAGTGCACCGGTGCGATAGGCGCAATATCCTTGAATACATAAACAGTCTCATCCTCATACACCTTTGTGCTGGGGATCTGACCAGACGCTATTTTACAAAACAGACAATCCTCCATGTGAATGCCTCCTTACTTCTGGATCATATCATTTACGATGCTCTCAAGTGACATAAGAGCCTCGTCGATCATATATGTCTGACCTACGCCAGCCATTGCAGAGTCAGGACGTCCGCCGCCCTTGCCGCCTGTGATAGCAGCGATCCTCTGAACGATCTTACCAGCGTGTGCACCCTGAGCCTGAGCAGCCTTTGAGCAAGCACATACCATATTACCATTATCATCAGATACACCTGCAATTACAGCAACTACCGGTTCTTCCATGCCCTTAATACTGTCACCCATGCTTCTGAGCATCTGAGCTGTAGTGCCTGTCATCATAGCAGATACTACCTTGATTCCGCCGATAACCTTTGCATTATCAAAGATCGCACTCATCTTCATATCAGAAATTCTCTGGTTGAGAATGTCGATCTGTCTGTCCTTTTCCTTCAGTTCAGCACTCATTGCAGCGCACTTGTCAGCAACATCTGCCGCATTGCTGAGCTTCAGAGCCTTAGCAGCAGCGTTCATGCTGTTCTTATAGGAATCAAGAAGCTTCAGCACGCCTGTGCCTGTAACTGCCTCTATACGGCGTACACCGGAAGCTACGGAGCTTTCGGACACGATGCGGAACAGACCGATATTTGCAGTATTTGAAATATGAGTACCGCCGCAGAATTCAACGGAGAAATCGCCGGCAGATACAACACGTACCACATCACCGTACTTCTCGCCGAACAGAGCCATTGCGCCCATATTCTTAGCATCTTCAATAGCCATTTCCTGCATTGTAACAGGGATAGCGGAGAGGATCTTTTCATTTACGATAGCTTCAACAGCTTCGATCTCCTCAGCAGTAAGAGCTGCAAAGTGTGAGAAGTCGAAACGACACGCAGAAGCATTTACCAGCTGACCTGCCTGATGAACATGGTCACCCAGAACCTCACGGAGTGCAGCCTGAAGAAGATGTGCAGAGGTGTGATTGCGCATGATAGCCTTTCTTGCCTCAGCGTCGATATCAGCGGAAACTATATCGCCTACTCTCAGCTCGCCCTCTTCCATTGTACCGATATGGAGGAAGTGACCGTCCTCGTTCTTGTTTGTGGTCTGTACAACAAAGGTGCTGCTTGGTGTGGAGATAACACCTGTATCGCCTACCTGACCGCCGCTTTCAGCATAGAAAGGTGTTGTTTCCAGAACGATAATGCCCTGTTCACCTTCGCTGATAGCGTCAACGGATTCCTGATCCTTTATAATAGCAACGACCTTTGTTTCAGCTGTGAAATCAGTGTAGCCTGTGAATACTGTTGCAGCAGCATCAAGCTTTACGCTGTTGTCAGCCCATGAAGATCCAGCCTTTGCAAGGTGATCCTCTCTTGCCTTCTGACGCTGTTCCTTAACCAGTTCATCGTAGCGTGCACGGTCGATCTCGAAGCCTCTTTCAGCAGCGATCTCCAGTGTCAGGTCAATCGGGAAACCGTAGGTATCAGAAAGCTTGAATACATCCTCGCCTGCAACGATCTTGCCGCCGTTAGCTTCAAGAGTATCCAGAACCTCTGTAAGCAGTGCGAAGCCGTTGTCAACAGTCTTTGCAAAGGATTCTTCCTCGTTCTTGATAACCTTGCAGATATAGGTCTTCTTCTCTTCCAGCTCCGGATAAGCTGTCTTGTTTTCAGCAATTACAGTCTCGCATACCTCATGGAGAAATGTGCCCTTAACGCCAAGGATTCTGCCGAAACGTGCAGCACGGCGGAGAAGTCTTCTCAGAACGTAGCCTCTGCCCTCGTTTGAAGGCATAACACCGTCGCCAACCATGAATGTTGTGCTTCTGATATGGTCAGTGATTACACGGAGAGCAACGTCTG
>JAZNOB010000114.1:0-17000 GCA_045580565.1 Ruminococcus sp. | reverse complement strand
GGTTCCAAGACATCTAATAACGGCAAGAAGTAATTACGGAAGGAGGAGTTCAAATGGAAGCAAGAGCATATCTGAGAAATGCTCGCATTGCGCCGAGAAAGGTTCAGATCGTACTTGATCTGATTAGAAACAAGCCTGTTGATATTGCACTGGCAACACTGGACCTCACCCCGAAGGCTGCCAGCCCGATACTGGCAAAGCTTCTGAAGTCCGCTATTGCAAACGCAGAAAACAACCACAGCATGAACAAGGATGATCTTGTTGTAGCAGAGTGCTATGTGACTCCGGGTCCGATCATGAAGCGGATTCAGCCGAGAGCACAGGGCAGAGCATTCCGTATTTACAAGAGAACTTCACACATCACAATTGTTCTGAAAGAAGAAGAATAATCCCAAGGAGGTTTAGATATGGGCCAGAAGGTTAATCCGCACGGTCTCCGTGTTGGTGTAATTAAGGATTGGGATTCACGCTGGTTTGCGAACAAGGCTGATTTCGGCGATATGCTGGTAGAAGATTACAACGTTCGTAAGTTCATCAAGAAGAACCTGTATGCAGCAGGCGTTCCGAAGATTGAGATCGAGCGTTTCGCAGATAAGGTAAGAATCCACATTCATTGCGCAAAGCCTGGCGTAGTAATCGGCCGTGGCGGCGCAGAAATCGACAAGCTGCGTGCACAGCTGGAAAAGCAGATGGGCAAGCAGGTATATGTAAACATCGTAGAGGTTAAGCAGCCTGATCTGGACGCTCAGCTGGTAGCAGAGAAGATCGCACTGGATCTTGAAAACAGAGCATCTTTCCGCCGTGCAATGAAGCAGTCCATCGGCCGTGCAATGCGCATGGGTGCAAAGGGTATCAAGACAATGGTTTCCGGCCGTCTTGGCGGTGCAGAAATCGCACGTTCTGAGACATACCACGAAGGTACAATCCCGCTGCAGACAATCCGCGCTGACATCGACTACGGTACAGCAGAAGCTCACACAACTTATGGTCGTCTGGGCGTAAAGGTATGGATCTACAAGGGCGAAGTTCTCAAGGGTGACGCTGCAAAGGCTGCTGCACAGAGAGAGAAGATCGAGAGAAAGTCCAGAGATAACAACCGTGGCGGCAGAGACGACAGAAGACGTCGTGACAACCGCAATGGTGACAGAAGAAACGGCGGCAACTTCCGTCGTGACGCAAAAAAAGAAGGAGGTAACCAGTAATGCTGCTTCCGAAGAGAGTAAAATATCGTCGTGTCCACAGAGGACGTATGACAGGTAAGGCACAGAGAGGTAACTTTGTTGCTTACGGTGATTTCGGTCTCCAGGCACTGGAGCCGGCATGGATCACCTCTAACCAGATCGAAGCTGCCCGTATCGCTATGACACGTTACATCAAGGGTGGCGGTCAGGTATGGATCAAGATTTTCCCGGACAAGCCGGTAACAGCAAAGCCTGCAGGTACTCGAATGGGTTCCGGTAAGGGTGCTCCGGAGTACTGGGTAGCAGTAGTTAAGCCGGGCCGTGTAATGTTTGAGATCAAGGGCGTACCGGAAGAAACTGCAAGAGAGGCTATGCGTCTTGCGATGCACAAGCTGCCGATCAAGTGTAAGTTTATTACAAAGGCTGAAGAAGGAGGCGAGCAGTAATGAAGGCAACTGAAGTAAAGGCTATGACAGTTGATGAACTGAATTCCAAGCTGGGCGACCTGAAGGAAGAGCTCTTCGCACTTCGTTTCCAGCTTGCAGCAAATCAGCTGGAGAATACAGCTCGCATTAAGGCTGTTAAAAAGGATATTGCACGTGTAAAGACTGCACTCCGCGCTGCGGAAATCCAGTCCGCACAGCAGTAAAAGGAGGGCTTTACAGTGGCTGAAAGAAATCTTAGAAAGACAAGAGTTGGTACAGTTGTTAGCTCCAAGATGGACAAGACTGTAGTAGTAGCAATTGTTGACAATGTAAAGCACCCGCTTTACAAGAAGATCGTAAAGAGAACAGTACGTCTGAAGGCACACGATGAGAACAACGAGTGCAGAAAGGGCGACCGTGTAGAAGTAATGGAGACTCGTCCGCTGTCCAAGGACAAGAGATGGAGAGTAACAACCATTATCGAAAAGGCGAAGTAAGATATCGAAGTTATTGAAGAGGTTTCGCTTTAAGGGCGAAGCTGAAAGGAGGAACTCGCTGTGATTCAGATGCAGACTTATATGAAGGTTGCAGACAACACTGGTGCCAAGGAACTTATGTGTATCAGAGTTCTGGGCGGTACTCGCAGAAGATATGCAAATATCGGCGATGTTGTAGTGGCTTCCGTTAAGAAAGCAACACCCGGCGGCGTTGTAAAGAAGGGCGATGTAGTAAAGGCTGTTATCGTTCGTTCCAAGAAGGGACTCAGAAGAGAGGACGGCACATACATTCGTTTTGATGAGAATGCTGCAGTTATTATCAAGGAAGACAAGAATCCGAAGGGCACACGTATCTTCGGACCGGTAGCAAGAGAGCTTCGTGAAAAGGATTACATGAAGATTCTGTCTCTGGCACCGGAAGTACTTTAATCGGAGGTGCCAGGAAATGAGTAAGGTTCACGTAAAAACTGGTGACACCGTCGTACTGCTGACAGGCAAGGACGTATACAAGTATAAGGACGTTAACGACAAGTCCAAGGGCAAGCTCACCGGCAAGGTAGTAGCAGTAAGCCCGAAGGAAGGCAAGGTAATCGTTGAAGGCTTCAACAAGATTACAAAGCACGTAAAGCCCACAAGAATGGGACAGGTTGGCGGAATCGTTGAAACTGAGGGTGCAATTTATGCTTCCAAGGTTCAGCTGGTATGCCCGAAGTGCGATCAGCCGACAAGAATCGGCCACATCGTAGAAGATGGCAAGAAGCTCCGTGTCTGCAAGAAGTGCGGCAAATCATTTGAGTAAAGGAGAAACGATATGTCTACATTAAAGGATTATTATATCAGCACCGTTGCTCCTGCTATGATGAAGAAGTTCGGCTATGAGAACGTAATGCAGATTCCGAAGCTCGACAAGGTAGTTATCAACGTAGGTGCCGGCGAAGCAAAGGAAAACGCAAAGGTAATCGACGCTATCATGACAGATCTGGCAGCGATCACAGGTCAGAAGCCTGTAGTCTGCAAGGCAAAGAAGTCTGTAGCTAACTTCAAGCTGCGTGAGGGTATGCCTATCGGTGTTAAGGTAACACTTAGAGGCGAGAAGATGTACGAATTCGTATACAAGCTGTTCAATGTAAGCTTCCCTCGTGTTCGTGACTTCAGAGGTATCAACGCTAACTCCTTCGACGGCAGAGGCAACTACTCTACCGGTATCAAGGAGCAGCTGATTTTCCCGGAAATCGAATATGATAAGATTGACAAGGTAAGAGGTATGGATATCAACTTCATCACCACTGCCAATACCGATGAAGAAGCAAAGGAACTGCTGACACTGCTCGGTGCTCCGTTCGCAAAGTAATCAGGGAGGAACAATCAAATGGCAAAGAAGGCAATGAAATTAAAGCAGCAGAAGACTCCCAAGTTCTCAACAAGAGCTTACACAAGATGCAAGATCTGTGGAAGACCCCACTCTTATCTGAGAAAGTATGGCATCTGCCGTGTATGCTTCAGAGAACTGGCACACGACGGTAAGATCCCGGGCGTTAAGAAGGCAAGCTGGTAAGTTTACGAAAACGAAAAGGAGGTCATAGGCATGCAGATTACTGATACAATCGCAGACATTCTGACAAGAATTCGTAATGCGAGTTCCGCAAAGCACGCCACTGTTGACGTTCCTGCTTCTAACGTGAAGAAGGCAATCACACAGATTCTTCTTGATGAAGGTTACATCAAGGGCTTCAACGTGATCGAGGACGGCAAGCAGGGCATCATCAAAATCACACTGAAGTACGGTGAAAACAGAACACCTGTTATCACAGGACTCCGCAGAGTATCCAAGCCTGGCCTGCGTATTTACGCAAGCTGTGCAGATATGCCGAAGGTAAGAAAGGGACTGGGCATCGCTATCGTTTCCACTTCCAAGGGCATTATGACTGATAAGAAGGCTCGTCAGCTGAATGTCGGCGGCGAAATCTTAGCATACGTTTGGTAAGGAGGACAGGGAACTATGTCAAGAATTGGTAAGAAGCCCATCACAATCCCTGCCGGTGTTACAGTAACAAACGAAAACAATCTGGTAACAGTAAAGGGCCCGAAGGGCGAACTGACAAAGCAGTTTGACGCTGCAATGGCAATTGAGATCGACGGCGCAGTTATCACAGTATCCCGTCCGTCTGACGTAAAGGAGCACAGAGCGCTTCACGGTCTGACAAGAACTCTGATTGCAAACATGATCGAAGGTGTATCCAACGGATACAGCAAGACACTGATTATCGAAGGTGTTGGTTACAGAGCAGCAAAGAAGGGCAGCGATGTAACACTGAACCTGGGTTATTCACATCCGGTAATTTTCTCTGATTCTGAGGATATCACACTTGAAGTACCCCAGCCGAATACAATCATCGTAAAGGGTATTGACAAGCAGAAGGTTGGTCAGGTAGCAGCAGAGATCCGTGAGATGCGTGAGCCTGAGCCGTATAAGGGCAAGGGTATCCACTATGATGGAGAGCGTATCATCCGCAAGGAAGGTAAGACCGGTAAGGGCAAGAAGTAATTGAAAGGAGATCATTGCTATGATTAAAAGAGCAGACAGCAATAAAGCCAGAGCAAAAAGACATGCAAGAGTTCGTGCGAAGATTTCCGGTACTCCTGAATGTCCTCGTCTGAATGTTTTCCGTTCTGCAAAGCACATTTACGCTCAGCTGATCGATGACGTAAACGGCGTTACACTGGCATCTGCATCCACAATGGACAAGGAGTTCGAGGGTGCAGGCGGCAATACAGAAGCTGCACGCAAGGTTGGTCAGATGATCGCAAAGCGTGCACTTGATAAGGAGATCAAGGATGTCGTATTCGACAGAGGCGGTTATCTTTATCACGGAAGAGTAAAGGAACTGGCAGAAGGTGCTCGTGAGGGCGGTCTGAATTTCTAATAGAGGAGGCATTACTTTGGCTAAAATTGATCCGAACGGCATGGAACTGATCGAAAAGGTTGTTTCCATCAATAGAGTATCAAAGACTGTAAAGGGTGGCCGTATTATGAAGTTCGCTGCACTCGTAGTAGTAGGCGACGGTAATGGCACCGTTGGTTTCGGTCTGGGCAAGTCCGGCGAAGTACCGGACGCAATCCGCAAGGGCATCGAAGATGCAAAGAAGAACCTGATCAAGGTTCCGCTGAAGGGCACAACAATTCCGCACGAGATCGTAGGCAAGTTCGGTGCTGGTGCAGTACTGATGAAGCCGGCAGCTCCCGGTACTGGTGTTATCGCTGGTGGTCCGGTACGTGCCGTAATCGAAGTAGCAGGCATCAAGGACATCAGAACCAAGTCCCTGCGCTCCAACAATCCGTGCAACGTAGTACGTGCTACAATCAATGGACTGGCATCCTGTACAACAGCTGCAGAGGTTGCTGAAAAGAGAGGCAAGTCTGTTAAAGAGATTTTAAATTAAGGAGGGCGCAGAAATGGCAAAGAAAATCACGCTCGTAAAGAGCCTTATCGGCAGAAAGCAGGATCAGATTGCTACTGCAAACACTCTGGGACTGAAGAAGATCGGTGACAGCACCGTTCAGCCGGATAATGCAGCTACCCTCGGTAAGATCAAGAAGATTTCTCACCTCGTTGAGATTGAAGAAGCATAAGCAAGGAGGTGCACAGAATGAAACTTCACGAATTATCCCCGGCAGAAGGTTCTACAAAGGAAGTTAAGAGAATCGGCAGAGGTCACGGTTCCGGTAACGGCAAGACCGCAGGTAAGGGCCACAAGGGTCAGAATGCAAGAAGCGGCGGCGGCGTAAGAATTGGATTCGAAGGCGGCCAGATGCCGATGACAAGAAGAATTCCGAAGAGAGGTTTTAACAACATCTTCGCTGCGAAGTATGCAACAGTAAACGTATCTGCACTGAACATTTTTGCTGATGACACTGTAGTAGACGCAGAACTGCTGAAGGCATCCGGTCTGGTAAAGAAGGTTTGCGACGGCATTAAGATTCTGGGCGACGGCGAACTGAATACAAAGCTGACCGTAAAGGCTGCGAAGTTCACAAAGAGCGCAGTTGAAAAAATTGAAAAGGCTGGCGGAAAAGCAGAGGTGATGTAATGTGTTTAAGACTCTGAGAGATGCTTGGATGATCAAGGACATCCGTAAGAAGCTTTTGTACACATTCTTCATGATTTTAGTTTTCCGTCTGGGCTGTGCCCTGGTTGTACCGTTTCTCGATACCGGAGTAGTATCCGGCTGGATGAGCGAGAATGCAACCGGCGGCAACTTCCTGGAATATCTGAATATTATTACTGGTGGTGCGCTTTCACAGGCGACGGTGTTCTCACTTTCGATCACACCGTACATCAACGCATCCATCATTATGCAGCTGCTGACATATGCACTTCCTCCTCTGGAGCGTATGCGTGAAGAGGGCGAAGAAGGACAGAAGAAGCTGAACAAGATCACAGCTTGTGTAGCTCTTGCAATTTCCCTGTTCATGTCTTTTGCATATTATCTGACGCTGAAGAACGGCATGGGTGCTGTTGTTGAAGGCAGCAACACCTTCGAGAACGTATTCATCGGTGCTGTTATTGTACTGAGCTTCGTTGCAGGTACTTCCCTCGTAGTATGGATGGGTAACAGAATCAATGAGAAGGGTATCGGTAATGGTATTTCTATGATCCTCTTTGCTGGTATTCTTGCACGTTTCCCTGAAATGGTAGGTACACTGGTGTCACTGACATCCAACGATCCTAATCCTTATCTGTTTATTTCAATCGCTGTAGTAGTTCTGTTCATTGCGATCATTGCATTTATCGTATTCATGAACAATGCAGAGCGCAAGATCCCGATCCAGTATCCTAAGCGTGTTGTTGGCAGAAAGCAGTATGGCGGACAGTCCACTCACATTCCGATCAAGGTTTGCATGAGCGGTGTAATGCCCATCATCTTCGCTATGTCATTCATGTCACTGCCCAGCACGATCGAGCTGTTCAAGCCGAGATATACTGTACCGGAAGGTTTCTGGCAGAAGTTCTACAACGGTTTCCTGGATTTCTTCAGCATGAACTCCGGCTGGTATGCAGCTATTTACTTCCTGCTGATCATTGCATTCAACTTCTTCTATGTTTCAATGCAGTACAATCCGGTAGAAATTGCAAACAATCTCCGTCAGAACAACGGCGGTATCCCTGGTATTCGTCCGGGCAAGCCTACATCTGACTATATCCAGCGTGTACTGAATAAGATCACAATCGTTGGTGCATGCTTCTTAGGTATAATCGCTGTATTCCCCATTTTCTTGACAATGTGGGATGCAAATCTGGCATCACTGGCTATGGGTGGTACATCCGTACTGATCGTAGTAAGCGTTGCTCTCGAAACAGCTCGTACACTGGAGTCTGAAATGATGATGCGTCATCATAAGGGATTCCTCGAATAATCGCAAGGAGGCATATTTATGAACCTGATTCTTTTAGGTGCGCCGGGTGCTGGTAAGGGCACACAGGCAGAGGTAATTTCTGAGGCACTGTCCATTCCGCAGATTTCAACCGGCAATATGCTGCGTGAGGCTGTAAAGAATGGTACAGAATACGGTCTGAAGGCAAAGGCTGCTATGGAAAGCGGTGCTCTGGTTTCTGATGAGATCGTAATCGGTATCCTGAAGGACAGAATCGCACAGGATGACTGTGCAAAGGGATTCATCCTCGATGGTTTCCCGAGAACAGTTCCGCAGGCTGAGGCACTGGACGCTATGGGCGTACAGATCGACAAGGTTCTGGAGATCTTCGTTCCCGATGAAACAATCAAGGAAAGAGTATTCGGCCGTCGTGTATGCGAAGGCTGCGGTGCAAGCTACCACATTCTGTTCAAGCCCAGCAAGACTGAAGGTATTTGCGATAAGTGCGGTGCTGCAACAATTATCCGTAAGGATGACAAGCCTGAAACAGTGCTGGATCGTCTGAGTGTATATCACGCACAGACAGAGCCGCTCAAGGAATACTACGCAAAGCAGGGTAAGCTTGACACTGTTATCGGTCAGGAGGAAGTGGCTGACACTACCAAGCTGACACTGGCTGCAGTAGGCGCTAAGTAATGAGTATTACAATTAAATCTAAAACCGATCTGGCGAAAATGCGTGAGGCAGGACGAGTTGCTGCCCGTGCATTGGAACTGGCAGGCAAGTCCATAAAACCCGGTATGACAACGTTCCAGCTGGATAAAATCATTCATGATTTTATCGTCAGCTGCGGAGCGGTACCGACATTCCTGGGCTACGGCGGCTTTCCCGCCAGTGCGTGTATTTCAATCAATGACGAAGTGATCCACGGAATTCCCAGTAAAAAGAGGATCATCCGTGCGGGAGATATAGTAAGCGTAGACGTTGGCGCTACCTTTGAGGGTTTTGTCGGCGATAATGCGAGAACATTTCCTGTAGGAGATATCTCACAGGAGGCTCAGGAGCTTCTGACAGTAACTGAGGCAAGCCTTTATGCAGCTATTGAGGCTGCACAGCCGGGCGCAAGATTGGGTGATGTGTGTCACGCTGTGGAAAGCTACTGTACAGAGAGAGGCTACGGCATCGTAAGACAGTACTGCGGACACGGAATCGGTCGTGAGATGCACGAGGATCCGGAGGTTCCGAATTACGGAAAGCCCGGACACGGCATAAGACTTATGCCGGGCATGACATTCTGCATTGAACCAATGATCAATCAGAAGGGCGACGGTGTAAGAGTGCTGAAGGATGGATGGACAGTGGTAACCGCCAACGGAAGTCTGTCAGCTCACTTTGAACATCAGATTGCCATAACCAAGGACGGTCCCGTAATTATGACCCGAGTATAAGGAGAGTATATGGAACCGGCAAGAGGTTTGATCGTCTGCGCAATGGCTGGTCGTGATCGGGGCAGGTACTTCGTGGTGCTTGAGGCTGAAGGCGGATATGCGCTGATAGCTGACGGCAAATCACGGAAGCTTGCGAAGCCGAAGAAGAAGAATGCAAAGCATCTTCGTGCGACCGGCAAAGAAATTGCGCTAACACAGATTACGGATAAGAAGCTTCGTAATCTGCTGAAGGAATTCACAGAACAGAACCCATAATGGGGAGGTTATCAAAGTTGTCTAAGGAAGATATGATCGAGGTTGAGGGCATAGTTCAGGAAGCGCTTCCGAACGCAATGTTCAGAGTAGAGCTTCAGAACAAGCATACCATTCTTGCCCATGTATCTGGTAAGCTGCGTTTGAATTACATCCGCATCGTACCCGGCGACAAGGTAACAGTGGAAATGTCACCCTATGACCTCACAAAGGGCAGAATCACTTGGAGAGCCAAGTAAAGCCAGAACAGGTAAAAGCATAAGGGATGCTTATAGCATCCAAAGGTAAATGGACAGTCTGTAAGGAGGTAAATCCAATGAAAGTTAGACCTTCCGTAAAGCCTATTTGCGAAAAGTGCAAAGTAATTAAGCGTAAGGGCAAGGTAATGATTATCTGCGAGAATCCCAAGCACAAGCAGCGTCAGGGTTAATCAGCAGAACTTTAAAAATGGAGGTGCGATTTAATAATGGCAAGAATAGCAGGTGTTGACCTTCCGAAGAACAAGCGTGTTGAGATCGGTCTGACATATATTTATGGTATCGGTAACAGCACAGCAACAAAGATTCTGGCTGACACAGGAGTAAATCCTGATGTAAGAGTAAAGGATCTGTCGGAAGAAGACGTAGCAAAGCTGCGTGACTATATCGACAAGAACTGCGTCGTTGAAGGTGACCTTCGCAGAAACGTAGCTCTGGATATCAAGAGACTGGTAGAAATCGGTTGCTACAGAGGCGTACGTCATCGTAAGGGTCTTCCGGTAAGAGGACAGCGTACCAAGACAAACGCAAGAACCCGTAAGGGTCCGGCAAAGACAATCGCTAACAAGAAGAAGTAAGGGAGGGTTTCCGTTTTGGCACAGCAGAAAGGTAAGAAGGTTGCAATCAGAAGACGCAGAGAGCGTAAGAACATTGAAAATGGTGCTGTACACATTCAGTCCACTTTCAACAATACGATTGTAACTATTACAGATACACAGGGTAATGCAATCAGCTGGGCAAGCGCTGGCGGTCTGGGCTTCCGTGGTTCCAGAAAGTCAACTCCGTTTGCTGCACAGACAGCAGCTGAAACAGCAGCAAAGGCTGCTATGGAGCACGGTCTGAAGTCTGTAGAAGTATATGTAAAGGGCCCGGGTGCAGGTCGTGAAGCAGCAATTCGTGCTCTTCAGACAGTTGGTCTCGAAGTAAAGATGATCAAGGATGTAACACCGATCCCGCACAATGGATGCCGTCCGCCTAAGAGACGTCGTGTCTAATCAGAGGAGGTAACGAGAATGGCAGTAAGTAGAGAACCTATCCTGAAGAGATGCAGATATCTGGGAATCAGCCCGATGGTAATGGGTATCTCCAAGGAATCCAACAGAAATCCTAATGCAAACAGCCGTAAGAAGGTATCTGAATACGGTATGCAGCTGAAGGAAAAGCAGAAGCTGAAGTTCATCTATGGCGTAGGCGAGAAGCAGTTCTATCACTACTTTGAGCTGGCAGAAAAGATGGCTGGTAAGGCTGGTGACAACCTGATCACTTGTCTGGAGACAAGACTTGACAGCGTTGTATTCCGTATGGGTCTTGCACTGACACGTCGTGAGGCAAGACAGCTTGTAACACACAAGCACTTCACAGTAAACGGTGTTCGCATCGACATTCCGTCCTACCGTGTAAAGGTTGGCGATGTTGTAGAACTGCACGAGGGCAGCAAGTCCAGCGCAAAGTTTAAGGAAGTTGTTGAGCAGACAGCAGATCGTACTGTTCCGCTGTGGATGGAAGCAAACAAGGAAGCATATTCTGCAAAGATTGTACGTCTGCCTAATCCTGAAGATCTGGATTACGAGGTAGCAGCACATCTGATCGTCGAGCTGTATTCTAAGTAATAAGAAGATTGCTTGGCAGAGGCAAAGAAACAAAGACTTAAGCGATTGCGCAAATAGGAGGGTGCTTTTATGCTGGAAAAAATTAAAAAGCCGGAGCTGGATACACTTGAGCTTCGCAGCGACGGCAAGTATGGTAAATTCGTTTTAGCACCGCTGGAGCGTGGCTATGGTATCACCCTTGGCAACAGCCTCAGACGTGTGCTGCTCTCCTCACTGCCTGGTGTAGCTGTTACATCTGTAAAGATTGACGGCGTCCACCATGAACTGACCACGATCCCCGGAGTAAAGGAAGATGTAACAGAGATAATCCTGAGCCTTAAGGGTCTGACAGCTAAGCTTTACGGTGAAGGCCCGAAGACCGTATGTATTGAAGCCGAAGGCGAATGCGAGGTAACAGCAGGTGATATCAAGACAGATTCCGAGGTAAATATCCTTGATCCGGGAATGCACATTGCTACACTGAGCAAAGATGCTAAGCTGTACATGGAAATTGTTATTGATCGTGGCAGAGGTTATGTTTCTTCGGAGCGCAACAAGCAGATGATGAATTCATCAATTGATGTAATCGCAGTTGACAGTATATATACTCCTGTTTTAAAGGTAAACTATCAGGTTGAGGACACAAGACTTGGTCAGGTTACCGATTACGATAAGCTTATCATGGAGGTATGGACCGACGGTACGATCTCCGCAAAGGAAGCATTATCACAGGCAGCCAATCTCCTCAACGAGCATCTGAAGCTGTTCATCGATCTTTGCGATGAAGTAAGCATTGCAGAGGTGCTGGTGGATCAGGACGAAAAGGGCAAGGAAAAGATCCTTGAGATGACCATTGAGGAACTTGACTTATCAGTGCGCTCATTCAACTGCTTAAAGCGTGCCGGAATCAACACCGTTGACGACTTGATAAACAAGTCTGAAGAAGAAATGATGAAGGTGCGTAATCTTGGAAAGAAGTCCTTCGACGAGGTAAAGGAGAAGCTCCAGTCACTGGGCTTCGACCTGTCGTCAGAGGAAGACTAAGAGTACGAACCATAAACTTACAGGATCCCGATAGGGACAGTCCTAACGATAAAAAGGAGTGAATAACGATGCCGGGAACCAGAAAACTGGGCAGAACCACTGATCATAGAAAGGCAATGCTCCGCGGTATGGTAACATATCTGCTGGAAAACGGTCAGATCGAGACCACTGTAACACGTGCTAAGGAAGTACGTGCAATGGCTGAAAAGATGATTACAATTGCCAAGAAGAATGATCTGCACGCAAAGCGTCAGGTTCTGGCATATGTAACTAAGGAAGACGTTGCTAAGAAGCTGTTCGATGAAATCGCACCGAGCTATGCAGAGCGCAACGGCGGTTACACAAAGATCATCAAGACCGGTCCTCGCCGTGGTGACGCAGCTGAAATGGCTGTTATCCAGCTTGTAAAGTAAGGCGTAGGTACAGAAATGTAACTAAGGGCAGCTGCAGAGATGCAGCTGCCTTTTTTGCATGAAGGCGGGCGGAAGTATTTAGTAAAGTTGCACAACGCCCATAGATTTTTTTATGCCTTTTAGCTAAATTTCACTTGATGCTCTTTACTTTTTGTTCCAATTAGGTTATAATCATAGTAAGCGTTAGTATGCTTGTGTGTTGACGAATGATTTGCAGAAAATCCCTATGTTGCGATTCGGATGATATATGCAGATCAACAGAAAGGGTGATGTGGAAAAATTTTGGAAAGGTCGGATTGTTGCGTGGAAAACAAAAAAATGCACGTAAAATGTAGGGGAAATATTTGAGTGCTTACTTAAGCCGGTGTTGCAATTGCCAAAAGATTGCTGTTCAGCAATAAGAAAGAATGCAGACGCAAGCTCCACAGATATAAATAAAATGTGCGCTGTAAAGTTGAACAATAAGGCATAAAGAGCTTATACGAAAACAGACAAAAAGAGCCCTATGCTATTGACAAATTTATCATAATGCACTATAATTAGGATGCTTGGTGCTGCCGGCTATTACTGAATCGGCAATCGAAAACAGAATTCCGTTTCATGTGAATGGCGTGAGAATCACCGTCATCATAATCTTAAGGAGGAAAAGAAAATGAAAACAAACAGAATTATTGCAAGTGCCCTGGCTTTTATCATGGCAACAACAGCAGCTGCAGGCAGCGTATTTGCTGCAGGCGAAACAGTAACAATCGGTGCTTCCAAAACAGAAGCAACAGCAGGCGGCGAATTTACAGTAGAGATCTCTCTGGCTGACGTACCCGCAACAGGCATCATGGGCTGCGAATTTGCTATCAAGTATGATTCATCTGTACTGACAGTAACAGATGTTGAAGCTGGTACAATTGCAAATACTGGTTCTGACTCTGCTGAATCTGATATCAGTGCTGATTGTCCTTCTTTCTATGCTGATTACAGCACAGCTGGTACGATCAACCTGACATGGAGTACAGGTCTTGATGATACAAGCTACTGGATCGCTGAAGATGGTCAGCTGGCCACAATCAAGGGTACTGTAGCAGCAGGCGCAGCAGCAGGTGAATATCCGGTTGAGATTGTTGCAATCTCCCGTGATGACATCAGCGGCACAAATGGTTCTATTTATGTTGGTTACATTGATTCCAACAATGCAAGTGTTGAGTACGGCACAGCTGTATCCAACGGCGCAGTAGTAGTAGTTGGTCAGACAACAGCTACAAAGCCTACAACTACAACAACAAGCGACACAACAACAGTTACAACAACAGAAACTAAGCCTACAACTACAGAGACTTCTGACACAACAGCACCTACACAGAAGCCTGATAACACAGTTCTGGTTGGTGACACAAATCTGGATGGCATAGTAGGTATGGTCGACCTGGTTTACATGAACAAGTTCATGGCTAAGCAGATTACATTCAATGCTAATCAGGAAGCAAATGCAGAGTGTGTAGCAGACGGTAAGCTCGACGGCAGTGATGCAAATGCCCTGCTGAAGTTCCTCGTTCTGGCTATCAAGAATCTGCCTGTAACCCTGTCTTAATCGAATAAGACAACGTATATGACAGCCGTGAGGCTGTGATATAAACCCAAATGCAATTGCAGTGAACTGCAAAGAAAGGAAAAGAAGATATGAAGAAAAGCACAAAGAAGATCGGATCTTTGTTTGTTGCTGCGGTAATGGCGATATCTGTACTGCCGACTGCATCATTCAGCGTTGCGGCTGCTGATGCTCCGGAATTCCAGTTCGAGATCCGTACAAACGCAGCAGCTGGCAGCAGATCTGACACTGTGAACATTTCTAAGGAACAGCTGGCATCCGGAGATTATACTTTCTCTGTAGGAGCATACATCATCTCTGAGGCGTTCCCGACAGACGCTTACATCACAGGCGTTAACATGGCATGGGAGCCTATCAACGGTTCTGGCGACAGTGTTTACAACTACATCTCATTCTCAAACATCATTGACAAGACAACTAAGCAGGCTGTTTATGATGTAACTATGCCCGATGGTACAACTACTCCGGCATATTACAACGCACACGCACTTTCTCAGGTTGACGAAAGAAAGGGCAGCATTTACAAGGCAAACTGGCAGCAGATGCTGAAGACTGACCTTATGGATCAGATCGACGGTAATGAAATCTGGCCGGACGGCAATGGCGGATGCTACTTCATCAATAAGGCTAACGGCAATGAGCTGGTAGTTTGCGAAGTAGAGACACACGCTGATGGTTCTGCAACACTGAAGTATCCTTATACTGAAAAGTCAACTGGCGCACAGCTTACAATGACTCACGAAGTACCCGTTTATGATGCTACTGCTGCTGGTATCCCGGCATCTGAGTATGCTAACTCTGCTGACGGTGCTGCTTTCTTAGAAAGACTTGAAGCTGAGTCCAATCCTCTGCCGGATAAGAACAACATCGACAACGTTCTTTACAATGGTACTGCTGACTACGTATCATTCTTCGGCGGCACATCTGATGCTTTCGCATACACAACATTCGACGTTACAATCGATGCTAACACACCTGATGGTACATACTACATCGCATTTGACGACGAAATGATGAACCAGATCAGCTGCTCTAACTGGAAGTCATATGATCCTTCCAATATCGAAGTTTCTTATGGCGACAAGGGCGCTATCCTTGGTTACACAAAGAATGATCAGGCTAACTGGCTGAAGGTTGTTGTAGGTGAAGGCGGCGACGATACAACAACTACAACTACAACTACTACAACAGCTGACACAACAACAACTACAACTTCTACAACAGCTTCTTCTACAACAAGCAACACACCTGCTGAGTACGATTCCTACACATGGGAAGCTGGTACTTACTGGGCAAAGCCTGGCGATGAGCTGTCCATTATGCCTAAGGTTTACAAGTGCCCTGGCGATATCACAGCAATCAACTTCGACCTGGCTTGCGGTGCTCTGGATGAAGGTGCTATCACAGTAGCTGACGACGGTTACTGGGGCGACGCCTATCCGGATCTGGAAGGCGGCGCAATGAACAACGCAGCTGAGATCCACGCAGGCGGCGCTACAACAGCAGGCGTAGACGCAGCTGAAGACGGCTCTGTTCTGGCTGAAATGATCTACGAAGTAGCTGACGAAGAAACAGTTAAGACTGCTGCTGCAGCTCTTGGTCTGACAATGCAGTCAACTGATGACGGTCAGTCCTACTACTCATTCCCGCTGACATGGGATACTGGCAAGAACTCCGCAGGCGGCGAGCTCTGTGAAGCAGTTCTGTCTGACAACTCCAACCTGGACATCAACTATGTAGCAGGTTCTGTAAACATTTATGTAACAGGTGATCCTATTGTTCCGCCTACACCGTCCGGTTATACATGGACTGCTGGCGAATACTGGGTATCTCCTGGTGAAGAGCTGACAATCGCTCCTACAGTAAGCGGCTGTCCTGGCAACATCACAGCAATCAACTTCGACCTGGCTTGCGGTGCTCTGGATGAAGGCGCAATCACAGTAGCTGATGACGGTTACTGGGGCGATGCTTATCCGGATCTTGAAGGCGGCGCAATGAACAACGCAGCTGAGATCCACGCAGGCGGCGCTACAACAGCAGGCGTAGACGCAGCTGAAGACGGTTCTATCCTCGCTGAAATGATCTACGAAGTAGCTGACGAGGCTACAGTTAAGGCTGCTGCTGCAGCTCTTGATCTGACAATGGAGACTTCCGCTGATGGCAAGTCCTACTACTCATTCCCGCTGACATGGGATACTGGCAAGAACTCTGCAGGCGGCGAGCTCTGTGAAGCAGTTCTGGCTGACAACTCCAACCTGGCAATCAATTATGTTCCTGGTTCTGTAAACATCTATGTAGACGTAGAAGTTAATACAGCTACATGGAATGCTGGCGAATACTGGGTAAATGCTGGTGCAACTGGCGAAACAGTATCTCCTTATGTAACTGGCGATCCCGGCACTCTGGGCTTTATCGTTGACCTGGATACTGACCTGCTTGAAGCAATGACAGTTTCCGGCGCAGCTGTTGGCTCCGCATACGCTTCCTTCGACACAACAATGTTCAATGAAGCAGTTCTGAAGGCTACAGCTTCTCACGTAAGCACAGCTGTAACTGCAGCTGATAATTCTGCACTGGTTGACTTCACATATGATCTGGCTGATGCTGATACTATCAAGGCACTGGCTGAATCTCTGGGTATTGCTCTCCAGACAGACGCTGAGCACGGTTCTTACTATCCGTTCCCGCTGACATTCGCTGCTACTGGCAACGAAGCTTCTGACGTGAACGAAGTTGAAATCGCTCTGACTCTGAAGGACGGCGTTATCAACGTAATCGTTCCTGAGGAAACAACAACAACTACTACAACAACAACTACTACATCTGATACAACAACAACTACTACTACAACTACAACAACATCTGATACAACTACAACTACAACAACTACAACAACATCTGATACAACCACAACAACTAC
>JAZNOB010000113.1:0-2660 GCA_045580565.1 Ruminococcus sp. | reverse complement strand
CCTTTGAGACGTACCAGTATAACACGGCTCTCCGGTATCTGGGCGGCACAGGGCTTATGTACAGAGGGGTGTGGGCTATGTTTACCAACTGTGAGGGGTGCACGATCTACCATAAGACCGCAGGTGCTGACCGTCTCCCTGTGTGGGAACGTCATGTGATCGGGAATATCTACTGGGAGGAGACATCCGGACAGACAGCATCCGGCAAGAGCATGGATAAAAGCAGCAGTATTTACATCTGCATTCCTGTCGCTTCTGTGACTGATTACATTCCGCAGAGGGATGATACCATCGTGAAAGGCATCACGGATGCCCCCTACAGCGCTCTTCCGGAGAAGCATCTTATCATGGCTGCTTCGGACCTACGCTATGGCTCTGCTGCGGTACAGCACATCGAGGTGGACGCTGTATGAGACTGGACTGTAAAATCACCATGCCGGACTCTGACAAGCTGAGAGAACGACTGAAGCCGGTGCAGAGGTTCGTTGACAGTGAGATACTCAGAAAGGCTGAGCCGTATGTGCCCATGCAGTCAGGCAGCTTAAAGCGCAGCGGCATTACCGGTACAAGGATAGGCTCCGGTATCATCCGCTATACTGCGCCCTATGCGAAAAAGCGTTACCGCATTGCCAAAACAAACGGCAAGAGAGGCCCCTACTGGATAAAACGTGCTATGGCAAATCACAAGGCGGAAATTGTAAGGGGCGCACAGCGCAGACTTGACGGAGGTTAAATCATGGCAGTAATGATAGAAGCTATCAGAAACTACATTGCAGCCTGTCCGTACCTTGCCGAGGGACGTATACTTGGCGTTGACCGCCTTGGTGCGGATCCTGTTGAATATTCCATTGACACTGTACCCTGTGAGCCTGTTGTAAAGCGTTACACGGACGGCAGCAGTGTAAGACAGGTAGAGTTCATATTCGGCAGCCGTGAGGCATACGGACAGGATGTGCTTCAGAACATCATAAATTCGGGATTCTACGAGGACTTTTCTGACTGGATAGAGCAGCAGGATAATCTCAGGAATTATCCCGACTTCGGACAGTACCGCAGTGCACAGAGCATTGAGGTGCTGACAAACGGATACGCATTTGAGGTGGGTGCGGATACATCCCGTTACCAGATACAGCTGCGTATCACATATTATCAGGACAGACGTTATACGTAAAGGAGGAAATATAAATGGGTAAAGGTATTGACGGCAAGAAGCTTGTAAAGCGTTCGGAAAAGCTTGCATTCATGGAGGTGGTCGCCGCCGGCGGCAAGAGCACCTTTGAGCGCATGGAGGGCTTTACGGACATGAGCTTTTCCAAGAACGCAAAGGAGTACAGCAGAGGCTACGTAGACGAGGACACCGACCGTACAGATGTCACCGGCTATGCAGAGAGCATCTCCTACACTCTCGACCGCTACAGCGGACAGCCTGCCGCTGAGGAGATCGTTAAGATCACAGAGGATGAGCTGACCGGCTCTGACGCTGTAAGAAGGATCGTAGTTGTTGATATGACTACAGCCTCCGGCACTACTGCTTCGGCACGCATACGCCCCTACACAGTCGTTCCCGATTCAAACGGCGGTTCACGGGACTGCATGACCTACTCCGGCAATCTGAAGTCAAACGGCGAAAAGGAAGATATTACCGTCACAACTGCGGACGACTGGCAGACTGTGACCATAAGCGAAACTGCCGCAGGATAATAAGGGAGAGACAGTATGCTTTTGCAGGAAAACCCTTTCAACATTCTGCATGAGCCTCTTCCCTGCTGCGTAACAGTTGACGGCGTGGACTATACTGTAAAGACCTCATTCCGTGACTGGGTGAGGTTCTTTACGCTTCATGAGGACGGCGGTATTACTTCCGAGGAAAAGATACTCCGCTCCATGGAGCTGTACACAGACGGCAGACCTGACAGCATATTTGCGGCTTATGCTGCACTCCAGAGGTTCGCCGCCTGCGACAGGATGCCGAGAAACGAGAAGCACGAAACAGGAGCATACCGCAAGGCTCCTGTTTTCTCATATCTGTACGACAGCACGTATATACTGAGCGATTTCCTGAGATATTACGGCATCGACCTCAGGACGGCTGAGATGCACTGGTATGAGTTTACCGCTATGTTCGACGGACTTCCGCAGGAGGCTGAAACCAAACAGCGCATTGCATACCGGAGCCTTGACCTGTCGGGCATAAAGAACAGGGAACGCAGGGCACAGGTACGGCGTGTGCAGGATGCTATACGCATTCCCCATGAAAATATATCCGCTGCCGAAATAGGCGGCGTACTCTGGTAGGAGGTGGTAATATGGCGAGAGATGGAAGTGTTGAGTTTGATGCGAGGATAAACTCTGAACAGCTGGAAGCGGACCTTGACGACGTTGAAAGCTCCATATCCAGAACAGCTGATAAGCTGAAAGGCGCACTGGCAATTGCAGGAACGACAGCCGCAGCAGCCGAAATCGTCAAAGTCGGTACAGACTACGACAAAGCTATGAATCAGGTCGCAGCCTCCACAGGCGCAGCCGGAAAGGAACTTCAGAACCTCCAGTCCATTGCATCCAATGTGTATAATAACAACTTCGGTGACAGCATGGAGGACGCAGCGGCAGGTGCAGCAGAGGTATACAAGCAGCTTGAGCTTGCGGATGAGGAGCTTCAG
>JAZNOB010000112.1:0-3119 GCA_045580565.1 Ruminococcus sp. | reverse complement strand
CGCTTCATCGGCAGAGAGGAGGATATTACTGTTGGGGAGTTCCGTGCTGCTGCTGAGAAGTGCAGGAATGTAACGCTCACTGACCAGAACGGAAATGTTGTTACTGGTAAGGGCTGTGCGTCCGACAATACCCTTATGCAGCTTGCCGATGCAGTAAGCGAAACTCAGTATATGGATCGTCTCAGGGACGAATTTTGCCGTGACATCATAGAGAAAATGGGCTGCACCTCTGGGATGACAGACATGGAGCTTATAACTGCAATTTATGATTACTGCATGAATAATGTTTCCTATCAGTTCTGGTACACAGAAACACCTGACGGTGCATACACAGACGGCGAGCGTGCATGGGAGATGAGCACTAATCTCAGCCATCAGTCAACTGGCATAGTTGTCACAGACAGCGGCGTATGTTCGGCATATTCTGAGATAGTGAACACATTTGTCCGTATACTTCAGGAGGACGGTATCTCCTCAACCATCAGGTCGATGAGCAATACAGGAAAGGGACACGAGTGGAATGCAGTAGGACTTGACGTTGGAACGGAGAATGAGAAGTGGTACTATCTTGACCTTGCCAATAAATCATATCTGTTAGGCTATGAGGATCCCATGTTTGCACTTTATCCGGAGACTTTTTCCTATGATCCATCCATCCCGAAGAATGAGGACGGTACATACACAGTAACGCTCCAGAACGGAACGGTAATAAATATGGAGGCAGATAATGTTGAGCGTCCTGAGATAAAGGGCGATGTAAATGACGATCTGTCTGTAAACCTTGACGATGCCTCAGCAATTTTGAAGATATATGCCAGCAATGGTGCAGGCATCGACAGCGGCTTTTCAGATGAACAGCTCACAGCTGCCGATATTGACAAAAACGGTGATGTCACTCTCGACGACGCTTCAGCTGTTCTCAGCTACTATGCACGTAAGGGCGCAGGTCTGGAGGCAGACTGGGATGATATGATTGCAGTATAGGATGTTTACGAAAAATTCATGAATGTATCCGCACATAACCTGCCGCCAAATCGTTATATATAACAGATACCGGAAAATACCATTCAGGAGGAAGTTATATGAGAAATTTCAGAAAATTTGCGGCAGCAGCAGCTTCTGCGGCAGTGCTGTGTACGGCTGTATCCGGAACGGAATTTGTAAGGAGCTATTGCTGTGAGATCTTTATAGGTGACTGCAATTGCAGCGGCAGCTTTGACAGCCTTGACGTGGCTGTGCTTCAGCGCTGGCTTATTGATGCGGATGCAGATATTGACCTGTACGCAGCTGATATGAATTATGATGGCAAGGTGAATATACTCGACCTTTCTCTTATGAAAGCTGCCCTTATGGAATCCTATAATGTGTATTCAGATGTTACTTACACCTCGAAGGATGAGCAGTACACCATGAAATTCAGCATCACAACTGACTATTTCGGAGAGTCTGAGGTGCTTGTCACATGGTACGATCCGGACGGCGATAGGGAAAAGACGGATTCCTTTACCGTGATCAGCGGAAATCCCTTCACTGAGGACGGTCAGTGGCTTGATGATATTACCTTCACCAATAACAGCAGCTACAGCATTATATGGAATGAAAGCTCAGTTACAATTGACTTTGGTGATACGGTGGGAGTTGAAGATGTTATTACAAGAAGAACGGTCGTTCTTGATTATCCGGACAGAACACGAACGCTCCAGAGTGTTACATATGATGTGGACTATCCGGAATCGCCTGAGATAACAAGGATTCAGCTGTCTGCAATGTGCTATGGAAGCCTTGACAGAAAGTGTGATATTGACGAATCACGCAACTGGCTGTCAGAGAATACCGTTGGCAGAGTGGGCGCACCTGTTACGATTGATATTGACGGAAGCATTGAGAGCTATGATGTGACTCTGTACTATGATGAGCCTTTATCTGTTCCGGAGGAGGAGCTTGTGGTTCTTGCATTTGACGAGGCTGCTCCTTTTCAGGTTTTCATAAAAGTTCCGGATTTAGCTTTTGACTATGAGAACAACACAATAACCTTTACCGGCGACAGAGACTGCGACTTTATTCTTGCAGATGGTAAGCGCTGGTCATAGCAGAATATTATGCACAAAACAAAAAGCACAGACCATTCAAACGGTCTGTGCTTTGCATTTGTATTTACTGATATTTAGGCTCGCAGGTGAGATTTATGCCAAGTCTCTTGAATATCCTTTCATCAACAGGAGAGAGGATAACGGTTGAATGCACCTCACAGCCACGGAGCTTTTCTATCTGCTCCATTGCACATTTAGCCTCTGGGCTTGTGGCAGCACAGATGGAAAGTGCGATCAGTGTTTCGTCTGTATGAAGTCTGGGATTCTGATTGCCCAGATGCTGTATCTTCAGATTCTGAATAGGCTCGATAACCTCAGGTGACATGAGGAGAATTTCTTCCTTGATGCCGCCGAAGTGCTTCAAAGAATTAAGCAGAAGAGCAGATACTGCACCCAGCAGATTAGATGTACGTCCGGTGAGTATAGTGCCGTCCGGCAGTTCCATAGCCGCAGCAGGTCCGCCTGTTTCAGCCTCACGGTCAAGGGCAGCTTCAACAACTTTTCTGTCAGCGGTAGTAACGCCAGCCTGCTTCATAAGCAGCTCCAGCTTGTATATCTCTTCTTCCTTTACAGTACCAGCCTTATGTCCGCACTGAGCAGCATAATATCTGCGTATGATCTCCTGACGAGCTGCCTCGCATACAGCCTTATCGTCCACAATGCAGTTACCAGCCATGTTTACGCCCATGTCGGTAGGTGACTTATAGGGGGATTCGCCCAGTATCATCTCAAACATAGCGTTCAGCACGGGAAATATTTCCACGTCACGGTTATAGTTTACAGTTGTCTCGCCGTATGCCTCAAGATGGAACGGGTCGATCATGTTTACATCGTTCAGGTCGGATGTTGCTGCCTCATATGCAAGATTTACCGGATGACGAAGCGGGATATTCCAGATAGGGAAAGTCTCGAATTTAGCATATCCTGCGCTGATATTGCGCTTGTGCTCATGGTAGAAGTCGGATCGTAGCCATGTCGTTCTGTGAGCCAAGGAGTTGTGTGATGAAATTGTCTTCCTAAGACCGCTTG
>JAZNOB010000111.1:0-5481 GCA_045580565.1 Ruminococcus sp. | reverse complement strand
CTGGGCGGAAATGCTTTACCGTATGTACAACCGCTGGGCTGAACGCCACAACTTCAAGGTAACTACCCTTGACTATCTTGACGGTGATAAGTCGGAGGCCAAGCGGTCTTAGGAAGACAATTTCATCACACAACTCCTTGGCTCACAGAACGACATGGCTACGATCCGACTTCTGGGCGGAAATGCTTTACCGTATGTACAACCGCTGGGCTGAACGCCACAACTTCAAGGTAACTACCCTTGACTATCTTGACGGTGATGAAGCAGGTCTCAAGAGTGCGTCTATTCTCATTGAGGGCGAGAATGCTTATGGCTTCCTGAAGTCAGAATCCGGCGTACACAGACTGGTCCGTGTATCACCCTTCGACTCATCCGGCAGACGTCACACTTCATTCTCCGCACTTGAAGTTATGCCGGAAATTGACGACAACATGGAAGTAGATATCCGCCCTGAGGATGTCAAGATGGACGTATTCCGTGCAAGCGGCGCAGGCGGTCAGCACATCAACAAGACCAGCTCCGCTGTACGTCTGACTCATATTCCCACAGGTATTGTTGTAGCCTGCCAGACACAGAGAAGCCAGTTCCAGAACAAGGACTTTGCTTACAAGATGCTGAAGGCAAAGCTTGTGGAGATAAAGGAAAGAGAGCATCTGGATAAGATCGCTGACATCAAGGGCGTTCAGAAGGAGATCGCATGGGGTGCACAGATCCGTTCCTATGTATTCATGCCCTACACCCTTGCCAAGGATCACCGCAGCGGCTTTGAAAACGGCAACATTCAGGCTGTTATGGACGGCGACCTCGACGGTTTCATCAACGCTTACCTGAAGGGGCTGAACAGCGGCACTCTGCAGAGATAAGAATTATAAGACAAGGGAGTCGCATGATAACGGAAAGAGTGACTATTATGAAAAGAGTAAAAATGCTGCCAATACTTATGGTGCTGATGACAGTACTGGCAGGATGCAGCGCTCCTGAGGAACTGCCGGCTTCGGAAGAAAAAGCATCAAGACCGGCAGAAAGCACACAAACTGCTGCTGTGGAAACAACGGTAACTGAAAGTACAACGCTTCCGCAGGAAACCACCGAAGCTGAAGAACCTGATGAAGATGATCTGTTCACAGACTGCGGCGCTGCGAATCTGGTCAATTCAGGTATCTGCTGTTCAGACGGCGAGAGATTCTATTACAGCGATACAAATACAAAAACGCTGTACCAGACAGAAAACGGCACAGCCAACGTACTTGCAGATGATTTTTACGGGTATTATCTTAACCTTGATGAAGATACGATCTACTATGCAGATGCGGCGGCAGATAACCGCCTTACAGCATATGATCTGAACTCAGGAGACCGTACTGTTATCTGCGATATGTTCATACAGGAGCTGAAGCTGTATAAGGGCAAGCTCTATTTCGCCAGCAGAGACGATGAAGAGAAAACTATCTATTGTATGAATCCTGACGGCAGTGAGCTTGAAGAGCTTGTAAGCTGCGATGACTTCTGGTACATGACCATCTACAAAGATGTGATCTACTATGTCAACTATGAAAATGACCAGTACGCCATCGCTGCCATAGATCTGGACGGCTCCGATTTCAGGATCATACGTAAATACAACGGCTCAGATCTTTGTATAGCGGAGGACAGGATCTTCTTTGCTGAGCGTGATACAAGATATCTGTATTCCATGAATCTGGACGGTTCGGACGTACAGCAGCTGAACTCGACCTACAGCCGATGCGTCAATTACATGAACGGACAGCTGTACTATTATGGCAGCAAGGAAAACGGACGCAATGTATACAGCTGCGATCTTAATGGCAATGTAACAGGCAGATATGCTTCCGGTGCGAAATTCCTGATGCTTATGGAAGAGGATCTGTACTATTACGATTGGGATGAAGTGCTACATATAATACCGCTCGACAAAAAGTCTGAGGAAGAAAACTACTCCTACGGAACGAATATCGTTTCATATGGACAGGAGGATGTACTCAGACCGGTGCGCCGTTATATCGAAAGCAACTGGTCAGGCTATACCCTTGACGAGGGCAATATCACAAAGAACGGCGATACATGGACTATTCTCCTTACAGAAAACGGCGGCAGCAAGCGGTATGAAATTATCATTGACCTGACTACAGGAAAGGTCACGATTCTCTGTATCACCGAGGACATTCTGCCGGTTTCGGTTTATTTGTTTGATGAGGAGCCTTCCGCTTCCGATTCTGTTCCATCATCTTCTTCACAGCTTTCGAAGGAGGAGATGGCGCAGATTGCATCGATCTGGGCAGAGGAATACTATGGTGATATTCTTGCCCCTTGGCAGTTTGTATACCATGACTATGACGGTAATGGCACATATGAAGCATTTGCCTTTTTTGGAAATATTTGCGGTGACTTTACTGGATCCGAATTTGAAAATTGGTGGGATCAATTATATTTGGTTTTGTACATCTCTTCGTCAGGCGAAGTCACCTTGATAGAAGATGATTGGGGAGACACATACTTTCGTGTTGGAAATATGCATACAGACGAACGTAAGGATTATTATATCGAATATGACGGAAAGGGATATTGCGTCCCGCATTTAAAAAATGGTTATAATGGTAATATTACGTTTAATTATATGTATGCCGTGAAAGATGATAAACCATATGATACTGGTATCTCAGGTCATATTGACTTAGATGAAGATGGTGATTTGATCTACTATCCCAATTCCGGATTCTTTACTTGTCCGGATTGTATGGATAATATAGATCACAAACACATTCTGGTCATTGACAAAACGACTGGTGAATTTGAGATGGCTGTAAAATATCCATCCGGAGAAACCGTGAAACTTGAGGACTTGTTCTCATAATAACTCAAAATTCAATATCCAAACAGAACAATAGTCATACTGTATCATCTTTACAGTATGACTGTTTCTTTTATGGCTCAGCGCCCTCGGAAAAGAGAAAGCCCGAAAGCTGCGTGTTATCGTAGCTTTCGGGCGTTGTGGTTTTATTCCCACTCGCTCCCGAAAACTGTAACTTAAACAATTTTGTATGGGTATTTTTACTCATATTATCGGAAGTGTTCAGATTATCCATAAAATATGGACTGTCAAGATTTTTGTTGTCATCGTGTTGTCACGCTAACAAGGATATTATAATCAAATCAATTTGGTTTTTCAATAGTTTTCAGATAATTCAATGAAAAGGTGCCGCATTTCTGCGACACCTTTCGAAATTTATTGAATCTTATAACCGCCATTGATGGCGTGCTAACAGAAGGATATCATCTCTTGCCTTGACGGAAATTCTTTTTGTTCAAAGCCTTCGATAAAGTGGAAAGAGATGATGCCCTTGTCGGTATTGAACCAGCACACAGCACTCTGTGATGTCGGTTGCTCCGGCATAAGAACACAACCTTTCCAATTTAGTCTTACACTTTATCCTTTAGCACCTGCGAATTGAAAACCTATTTTCATTGCAGGGAACTTATCGCCGGTTCTTTTACCAAAAGCAGGTCTTGTTTTGACGGTAGTTTCATCGGTTGTATCATTCTCTGCATCTGCTTTTTTGTTTTGGGAAATCTGGAACTTCTTGCCATCAAAGGAAGGCCTGCACTCACCGGAAATAATCGCATCGTACTTTTCCTGCGTGATCTTACCTTCAGCGAGCATTTCGTCCAGTTTTTCACGGATGACTTCCTTGTCGAAATTTTTGAAGTTCGCAGAGCCTTTTTCCTTGATATTGCTCATATCCGGTTTCTCAAATCCTTCGGGCAGTGTAGGCTTGTTTTCGCTATCAAACTTGATGCCCTTAAAGAATTTCCCGAATTTGAAGCTTGTTTTAGATTCCGTCTGCTTTTCCGACACCACTGTATTCTCGGTTTCGGAAGCCTCGGCAGCAAATACTGAAGTCGGAATAGCAAACAGCGTTGCGGCCACTAACAATAAAACCACTATTCTTTTCATCGTATCACTCCTTAGTCTGAATTTTTAGACAGTTCGTATTTTACATCCACCATTTGTGCAACTTCAGGTGAATGAGTAACGATAATAATGCACTTGTTCTGCTCACGTGCAAGTCGTGTGAAGATATCCATAATGGCATCTCATTGCCGGCACTCGTGTGCTGCACCGCATTGTTCAGAATATTTTTGATAACCTGTTCTAAATACTTGATGTCACCGGACACAACTGCACTTTCTGTTAGAGACACCTTTGTTTGATATTCCGACAGTATCGGCTGATACTCACGAATAATATCCCTACAAAGCTCGGCAATATCCGCTTCCTCAAAATTCAGTTTTATAAAACCGCTATCGATGGAGGATATTTCAAGCATACTTGACACCATTTTGCTCAGCTTTTCGGTTTCTTCGATAATGGTGTCGCAGTAATAATCTCGGTCAATGCCTTGAATGTTGTTTTTCAGATTTTCTGTATAAATCTGCAAGAGAGCAAGTGGTGTTTTCATTTCGTGGGAAACGGAAGCAATAAACTCTCGGCGGTAGCCTTCAATTCTATTTTTGTATTCAATATCCTTCTGCAACTGCTCATTGGCGGCGGTTATATCCCGCATACTTTGGTCAAGCCGCCGTGACATTTGGTTAATGCTTTCTGCAAGACTTGCAATTTCTGTTGTTGAGTCATACTCGTCTGCGGTGCAGGAAAAGTCCAACGTTGCAATCTTCTTGGATACCGCTTCTATATTAGTGATTGGCTTAGAAATTGTCTTGGAGACCACAAGTGCAATCAGCACACCAATGATAAGCACCGCAACAGAGATATAAATATTGGCTTCGGTGAATACCGAAACGCTGTTATCTATGGCGGCGATCTGCAAGGTCATCAGCACACGAATTTCCTCGCCGTTATGATAAAAGCAGCCTGCAAGCTGCAATCGGTCGGTATCTCCAAGGACACCTTTACCTTCAATGAGCGTTACTGTCGGGGTGCTTATGAACTCTACATCATGAAACTTTGGATTCATTCCGGGGCGCTGTCCCTGCAGCATAAATGCGCCGGAGGAATAGACGATCTCGCCATTGTCCGAGATAACCGTCTTGATTCCGTATGTATCCTGCAAATTCTCCGCAATATCGTTAATATCTCTTAGGTCATCGCTGTATCCTGTTTTTATCTGCTCAAAACTTTCTGCGATAATTCCTTTTTGCTGGCGCATAAAAAAGCCTTTGGAAAAGAACTGATTGAAAACGATCTGACCCACAAGGGACAGCAGTATGAGGGAGCAAATTGTGATAAGTATTTTATTTCGTATCCGCATTTTCATTTGGCACCTCAAATTGATAACCGACACAATGTACGGTCTTGATATAGTCGGCGCAGTCACCAAGCTTGTTCCGAAGCTGACGGATGTGCGTATCTACCGTGCGGTTGCCGCCTTCAAAATCATATCCCCAAACATTGTTAAGGAGTTGTTCTCTGGAAAAGGTAAGGTTACGGTTTACCATCAGATA
>JAZNOB010000110.1:0-4695 GCA_045580565.1 Ruminococcus sp. | reverse complement strand
GACCGCTTTTTTTGAGAAAAAAGCGGCGCAAAAAAACTTTATTACCTGTGTACTACTTTAAGCAATCTCGTGCGCTAAACTACAATTTACACCCCAACATTTGACATGAACTCTTATTGAAAACCCCTTCCTCAGAAAATTTTTCAATCCACTATTGACAAACGCTTCCATATAGTGTATAATGAACACATGAACAAATGTTCATACGTTTGAACAAAAATATAACCGGAGGTAACTGCTATGAAAAAGACATGGAAGCTGAGAGATCTTGACTGCGCTAACTGTGCGGCAAAAATGGAGCGTGCTATCAGTAAGCTTGATGGAGTTGAAAAAGCAACGGTAAGCTTTATGACTCAGAAGATGACTCTGGAGATAGCAGATGGCGCAGATGTTGACGCAATTGTGAAGGAAGCTGCAAAGTGTATAAGGAAGGTTGAGCCTGACTGTGAGCTCATTCTGAAATAAGGAGGATGAGTTATGACAAAGAAGCAGAAACGTCTGCTTGCACGTATAATCATAAGCGTTATCCTGTTTGCGGCTGTGATGATACTGACCCATACGGTGCTTTCTCTGCCGTGGTACGGCGAGCTTATAGCATTTGCGGCGATATATCTTATCTGCGGCGCAGATCCCATACGTAAGGCAGCAGTGAATATAACTCACGGACAGATATTTGACGAGAATTTCCTTATGTGCATAGCTACCATAGGCGCATTTATAATCGGCGAGTATCACGAGGCTGCAGAGGTAATGATATTCTATCAGATAGGGCAGCTTTTTGAGAGTATCGCCGTGGGACGTTCAAGGCGTGCTGTTTCCGAGCTTATGGATATATGTCCCGATGAAGCCACAGTCCTCAGAAACGGAGAAAGAGAAACTGTTCCGGCAGATGAAATCGAAGTTGGCGAGCACATTATAGTAGCTGCCGGCGAAAGGATCGCCCTTGACGGAGTTGTTGTAAGTGGCAGCGGTGCAGTTGATACATCAGCTCTTACAGGCGAATCTGTTCCGCTTAATGCGGCGGCAGGCACCGAGGTATTAAGCGGATGTATAAACCTTACCGGTACTCTTGAGGTGGAGGTCACAAAAATCTCCAGCGAGTCCACTGCTGCCAGAATACTGGAGCTTGTTGAGGAATCTGCGGAAAACAAGGCTCAGACAGAAGCCTTTATCACAAAATTCGCACGGTACTACACTCCTGCTGTAGTTATCGGCGCAGTTCTTCTGGCACTTGTTCCGCCGCTGTTTACAGGCTTCGACTTTGCAGCGTGGGTGTTCCGTGCCCTTACCTTCCTGATCGTATCCTGTCCCTGTGCGCTTGTTATATCCGTACCCCTTAGCTTTTTCAGCGGCATCGGATGCGCTTCTAAAAACGGCATTCTCATAAAGGGCAGCAATTACATCGAGGTTCTTTCTAAGGCGAAAACTATTGTAATGGATAAGACCGGCACTCTCACAAAGGGTACGTTTACTGTAACTGAGATAAAAGCCTTTGAGCTGAGCGAACAGGAGCTTCTCGCCTGCGCCGCATATGCTGAAGCAGGCTCTGCTCATCCTATAGGAAAGTCTATACGTGAAGCATATGGAAAGTCCATCGACTATTCCATTATTGCCCTACAGTCTGAGCACGCTGGCAAGGGTGTTCATGCAGCGGTAAGAGGTGTACCTGTATATGCCGGAACTGCTGAATATATCAGAGAGAACGGTACGGATCTCGATGTACAGGCTCCGGCTGGTACAGTGGTATATGTATCAGTAGGCGGCAGATTCGGCGGCTATATAAGAATATCCGATACTATCAAGGACGATGCAAAGGAAGCGGTGCGAGGACTGAGGGAAGCCGGAGCAGAAAAGCTCGTGATGCTTACAGGGGATAACAGCGCTACAGCAGAGTCTGTAGGCAGAGAGCTTCAGCTTGACGAGGCTGTAGGTCAGCTTTTTCCGGCAGATAAGGTTCAGTATGTGCAGAAGCTGAGAAGTGAGCTTAGCGGCAGAGGAAGTCTTATCTTCATGGGCGACGGTATGAATGACGCTCCTGTGCTTGCACAGTCTGACGTTGGTGCAGCCATGGGTGCACTTGGCAGCGACGCTGCGATCGAAGCTGCGGACGTTGTTATTATGGATGACAAGCCCTCAAAGCTTGTACTTGCTATAAAGCTTGCTAAAAAGACCATGCTGATTGCACGGCAGAATATAGTGTTTGCATTAGGCGTAAAGGCTGCCGTTTTGGTGCTCAGCGCACTGGGTCTTGCGGGGATGGAGCTTGCAGTATTTGCAGATGTAGGCGTTTCAGTTATTGCTATTCTCAATGCCATGAGGGCAGGGCGGATCAATTAAACTATGCGCATTATTTATTCTTCTCACGAGCATCTTTCAGAAGCTTCAGCTTAGGCCTTACCACGATATATCCTGTAACACCCATTGATATGGTGAATATCACCAGAAATCCGGCGATTTTCACGCCCTTTGACGGTTCGCTGTCATCCTGTACCTCCTCAGCTGACGCAGATGCAGCATCGGATGTACCCTCTGCGGAAACCGACACGGGACACACTATAAGAGAGAGAATACACAGAATCATACATACCCATCTTTTCATAGAAATACCTCCTGAATATACAAATACAGCACTGCCCGAAAGCAGTGCTGTTTGTTTTTATAATTTACCTCTGCACTTCTCAGGGCATATTGCTGAAGCCTATGCCAGAGTTTGCAGCTGCTGCGTGCTGTTCAAGGTAGCTTTCGCTCTTTGCTACACGCACGTTGTTGTAAACCTCCATACCAGTACCTGCCGGAAGCAGCTTACCGATAATAACATTTTCCTTCAGACCGTACAGGTAGTCGCTCTTGCCACGGATAGCAGCGTCAGAGAGAGCCTTTGTAGTCTCCTGGAAGGATGCAGCCGACAGGAAGCTGTCAGAGCTTGAAGCAGCCTTTGTGATACCCTGAAGTACGGGGCCGACTGTTACGAAGCTGAGGTCAGTTTCACCATTGTCCATACGCTGCTGGATATCAGCGTTGATGTCTGTAACCTTCTTCTTATCAATAAGAGTGCCGGGGAGCAGATAGCTGCTGCCGGAGTCCATGATCTTGACCTTGCGGAGCATCTGACGAACGATAACCTCAATGTGCTTGTCGTTGATGTCAACACCCTGCAGACGGTAAACCTTCTGAACTTCCTTGATAATATAATCCTGAACAGCGTCAACGCCCAGAATGCTGAGGATATCGCCGGGATAGATATTACCTTCAGTGAGACGTGTACCCTTCTTGATTTCTTCGCCTTCACGTACACGGATCTTCAGGCTGTAGTGGATTGGATAGGATTCAGACTCGCCGGTCTCATTATTTGTAACATAGATAGTACGAGCAGTCTTGATTTCCTCGATGTGAACAGTACCGCCCTGACGTGCAAGAATAGCAGCACTCTTGGGATGACGGCTTTCGAACAGTTCCTCAACTCGAGGCAGACCCTGTGTGATATCTTCTGCAGATGCGATACCGCCAGTATGGAAGGTACGCATTGTCAGCTGTGTACCAGGCTCACCGATGGACTGAGCAGCGATAACGCCAACAGTCTCACCAACAGAAACCAGGTTGCCGTTAGCAAGGTTCATGCCATAGCACTTAGCGCATACGCCCTGCTTAGCACAGCAGCAGAGTACAGAACGGATCTTCACAGACTTGATGCCGGCAGCGTCCAGCTTAGCAGCGTCGGATTCTGTGAGCATCTTGTTCTTGGAGAGGATAAGCTCGCCTGTATTCTCATCTCTTACATCGTCAACGAGGAAACGTCCAGCCAGACGATCAGCCAGCTTTTCGATAAGCTCGTTGCCATTGCGGATTTCAGAAACGGTAAGACCGTCAGTTGCACCGCAGTCAGCCTCACGGATGATAACCTCCTGAGAAACGTCAACCAGACGTCTTGTAAGGTAACCGGAGTCGGCAGTACGAAGCGCAGTATCCGCCAGACCCTTACGGGCACCACGGGAAGAGATGAAGTATTCCAGAATGTTAAGACCTTCACGGTAGTTGGAACGGATAGGCATTTCGATCGTAGCACCGGAAGTATTTGCGATCAGACCACGCATACCAGCAAGCTGACGGATCTGGCTCATACTACCACGGGCACCGGAGTCAGCCATCATGAAGATGGGGTTATACTGGTCGAGACCGTTCTTCAGAGCGGTTGTAACGTCATCAGTAGCCTTATTCCAGATCTGAACGAAGCGTGTGGACTTTTCAGCGGCTGAGATGTAGCCGTATTCATATTGAGTATTGATCTCAGCGATCATATCGTCGGCAGTTTCAATGATCTCCTTCTTCTGCTGCGGGATCTCAGCGTCACATACAGCAACGGTGATAGCAGCTCTTGTGGAGTACTTGAAGCCAGTAGCCTTGATCTTATCGAGAACCTCAGATGTTGTAGCAGTACCGTGAATCTTGATGCAGCGGTCGATGATCTGACCCAGCTGCTTCTTGCCAACAAGGAACGCAACCTCCAGATCGAACTGGTGGTCGGAGCTTGTACGGTCAACATAGCCCAGATTCTGCGGAATATTAGCGTTGAATATCAGACGTCCTACAGTACAGTCGATCAGCTTGGAAACTCTTCTGTCGCCGATATCCTTTGTAATGCGGACCTTGATTTTTGCGTGGATGGAAACGTCGCCCTCATTGTAAGCCATCAGAGCC
>JAZNOB010000109.1:0-5680 GCA_045580565.1 Ruminococcus sp. | reverse complement strand
GCACCGGACGAGGTTATCGACGGCGTTCTTCAGGTCATGAAGTATCTGTCCATTCCGAAATGCGATATAGGCATTGAATCAAACAAGCCGGGGGCTATACGCATTCTCACGGAAAAGGCAAAGGCACATTTCGGTATAACCGTCCACACTCTACCCTGTACATATCCTCAGGGTGCGGAAAAGGTTCTCATCTACAACACTCTCGGCAGGATCGTTATGGAAGGACAGCTTCCGGCGGATCAGGGTGCAATTGTTATGAATGTTTCATCTGTTGCATTTGTAAGCCGTTACCTGAAAACAGGTATGCCCATGATTTCCCGTATGGTAACTGTTGACGGCGATGCGATCGGCAAGAGATGCAATGTTATCGTTCCGGTAGGTACTCCTGTAAAGGATGTCCTTGCGTTTGCTGAGTGCGATATGGAAAAGGCTGAACGCCTCCTCTACGGCGGCCCTATGATGGGCGTAAGCATAAGCGACGCAGAAGATCCTGTTATCAAGGCGAATAATGCTGTCCTTGCGTTTGGCAAACACACTCAGGAAAAGGCTGTGCCCAAGGCTTCTGCCTGCATTCACTGCGGAAGATGTATCTCAGCCTGCCCGCTGAATCTTATGCCGCCGGATATCTGCAAGGCATATGCCGCAAAGGATACGGATTCCCTTAACAAGCTGAAAGTCATGCTCTGTATGAACTGCGGCTGCTGTACATATGCCTGTCCCGCCAAAAGACCTGTTGCGGAAACAAATCAGTTCGCAAAGGCTCTTGTAATGGCACAGGGCAGGAAGTAAGAAAGGAGCTTCAACAAATGGGTTTACTTACAGTATCACCGTCACCTCACATAAGAAGTGCCATGACTACCCAGAAAATAATGCTCATGGTAGTCCTTGCACTTGTTCCGTCAATTATTGCCGGAACAGTATTCTTCGGGCCTCGTGCGCTGTTTCTTGTTGTATTCTGCGCAGTTGTGTCCATGTTCACAGAATTTGTCTGCCGTAAGCTGATGAATAAGGAAAGCACTATCGCTGACGGCAGCGCAATGCTTACCGGCGTTCTGCTTGCTCTTAATCTTCCTGCAACTCTCCCTCTGTGGCAGGCTGCTATCGGCTGCATATTTGCCATCGCTGTTGTAAAGCAGCTTTTCGGCGGACTCGGCTGCAATTTCGCAAATCCCGCCATCACAGGACGTATCTTCCTGCTCCTCTCTGTAGGCAGCGATATGACCTCATGGGTAAAGCCCTTCTATTACCTTGATACTCCTGCATGGGGTCTCTTTGAAACAACAGGCAGTCAGGCTCTTGACGGTCTCACAGGCGCAACTCCTCTTGCATCAGGCGATGCAGGTCTTATGGAATTGTTTATAGGTAATGTAGGCGGCTGTATCGGTGAGACATCCGCACTTGCTATTCTCATAGGCGGTATCTTCCTGATAGCTGCAAAGCTTATCCATCCGTCAACTCCTGTTGCATACCTGGGCACACTGGCGGCTCTTACATTCGTACAGGTGCTTGCGACAGGCGGCGAAATGACAGAAGTCCTCTACGCACTTCTCAGCGGCGGCGTAATGCTGGGAGCATTCTTCATGGCTACAGACTACGTTACAACTCCTATCACTGTAAAGGGCAAGATCATTTTCGGCATAGGCTGCGGTATTCTCACATTTGTTATCCGTGAGTTTGCAAGTATGCCGGAGGGATGTTCATTCTCCATCCTGCTGATGAACCTGCTCACTCCCTACATAGACAAGTTCACAAGAACAAATCCTGTAGGCGCAAAAAAGGAAGAAAAGGAGGCGGCTAAGTAATGTCAAAGAAAAATATGATAATGCCTCCTGTTGTCCTTGCCTGCGTATGCGCTGTATGCTGCGGACTCCTTGCCTTTGCAAACAGCATTACCAAGGACAAGATAGCTGCGGCTGAGGCTCAGGCAGTTCAGGACAGCCTTTCCGTTCTGCCGGACGCAGGTACATTTGAGGAGATAGCAGACTTCTCTGCACCGGAAATGGAAAAGGTTCAGGCGAACGCTCTCTATGCTGACGAAAACGACATGGCGGCGGTTCTCGTAACTGCCGACGGCTACAACAAGGGCGGCTTACAGGTTGCTGTAGGCATTGACAGTGAGGGCAAGGTAACAGGCGTAAGCTTCGTTTCCGTAACAGAAACACCCGGTCTGGGTACTAAGGTTCAGTCTAATCCGGAGCTGCTTGTGGATGATCTTATAGGCATGAGCAGTGCAGAGGAGGTTGACGGCGCAGACGGCATCACAGGCGCAACATTCTCCTCAAACGGCATGAAGAACGCAGTAAAATGCGCTCTCCAGACCTTTGAGCTTAATAAGGAGGCGATTCTCGGATGAATAACTTAAACACATTTACAAAGGGACTTCTTAAAGAGAATCCCGTATTCGTATCACTTCTGGGTATGTGTCCCACTCTCGCTGTAACTACAGGCGCATTCAACGGTATCGGCATGGGCCTTTCAACAACCTTTGTACTTATATGTTCAAACCTTGTTATCTGTCTCCTGAGAAAGGTTATTCCTGCTCAGGTGAAGCTGCCCTGCTATATCGTAATTATCGCTACGTTCGTAACTCTCATTCAGTTCCTGCTCCACGGCTTCGTACCGTCACTGTATACAAGCCTTGGTGCGTTCCTTGAGCTTATCACAGTAAACTGTATCATTCTCGGCAGAGCTGAGATGTTCGCCTGCAAGAACAAGGTCATCCCGTCAATTCTCGACGGCGCAGGCATGGGTCTCGGCTTCACGCTGGCACTGTTCCTCATGGGCAGCGTCCGTGAGATATTCGGCTCAGGCACATGGCTTGGTCTTACAATTCCCGGTATGACAGGTCATACTATGTCATTCTTCGTAATGCCTGCCGGCGGATTCTTCGTACTGGGTATTCTTATTGCAATAGTATGCAAGCTTTCAAACCGCAAGCCGCCTAAGAAGCTGGGCTGCGCAGGATGTCCCAATGCTGCTGCTTGCAGCGCAAAATGTGAGGAGGTACAGGCATGACCACAATGATCGGTATTATTATTGCGGCTGTTCTGACAAACAACTTCGTTCTGTCCAAGTTCTACGGCTGCTGTCCGTTCCTCGGCGTTTCCAAGAAAATTGATTCCAGTATCGGCATGGGTGCGGCAGTTATCTTTGTAATGGTATGTGCTTCTCTCGTTACATATCCCATCTACTACTTCATACTGAAGCCCTTTGACCTTACCTATCTCCGTACAGTTGCATTCATTCTGGTTATTGCGGTATTCGTACAGCTTCTGGAAATAGTTATCAAGAAGCTTATGCCGCCCCTTTATAGAACGCTCGGCGTGTATCTTCCGCTTATTACAACCAACTGCGCAGTTCTCGGCGTTACCATCATGAACATCGATGAGAATTACACCTTTGCACAGTCCATAGTAAATGCGGCATTCTCCGGTATAGGCTTTGCCCTTGCAATGGTCATCTTCTCCGGTGTACGTTCAAGAGTTGACGACGCAGACAGCGAAACTCCTGAAATGTTCAGAGGTATCCCTGCAACTCTCGTTGCGGCGGCGATCGTTTCCATGAGCTTTTTAGGATTCGGCGGTCTCGGTCAGTAAGGAGGTAGGATAATGGAAAGCTATATTTACCCGATAGTTATATTTATAGTAATGGGTGTTGTTTTCGGCGTACTGCTGACTGTACTGTCAAAGGTTTTCGCTGTTAAGACTGACCCTCGTACTGAGCAGATAACAGAGGCTCTTCCCGGTGCAAACTGCGGTGCCTGCGGCTATGCAGGCTGCGCTGACTACGCTGACGCTATCGTTACAAAGGGCGCACCTATGAACGCCTGTCTGCCCGGCGGTGCAGGTGCGGCTTCTGCAATCGGTAAAATAATGGGCGCAGAGGTTACAGCTGCTGAGAAAAAGCTCCCTGTTATTCATTGCAGCGGCGACTGCGACGCTATGCAGCAGAAGTTTACCTTCGACGGTGTACAGACCTGCGCTTCTGCAAAACGCTTCTACGGCGGTACAGGCGCTTGTATGCACGGCTGTCTTGGACTTGGAGACTGTGCGGCAGTCTGTCCTGAGGGCTGTATCACCATAAAGAACGGTCTTGCGGCATTCTGCACTGAACAGTGCATTTCCTGCGGCAAGTGCGCTAAGGTATGCCCGAATAATCTCATTGAGCTGAGAAGCATAAAGAAAAAGGTCGATGTGCGCTGTTCATCCAAGGATATTGGTGCAGCCGCTGTAAAGGCTTGCAAGAACTCCTGTATTGCCTGCGGCAAGTGTGTTAAGATATGCAAATTTGGTGCAATCGAGATAAAGGACGCTCACGCTGTTATTGATTATGACAAGTGCGTTTCCTGCGGTATGTGCGCTAAGGAATGTCCCAGAGGCTGTATCGTGAATCTCAGAAAGCCTGCTGTAAAGGCGGAGGCTGCAGCTGCTGAGGCTAAGTAAAATTACACATAAAGCAAAAAACGGACGTCATCATGGCGTCCGTTTTCTGTATGATTTATGCTTCTGTAATGTTCTCCCAAGAGGGAGCCATGCCCGCTGCAGTCTGTGCGTAGTAGGTGATGACACAAACAGCGTCGTTCAGATCGACTGCACTGTCATCGTTTATATCGGCAGCGGATATCTGCAGGTCAGTCAGCTCTGCTGTGAGTCCAACGGCTTTTTTTGCGTAGTGATCGAGGAGCAAAACCGCATCATCAAGGTTTACCATACCATCTAAGGTTAGGTCGCCTTTGATCAACTTAACGCCCAGTGATACAAATATTCTGCCGTAGGCATTCGCATAGCTTTCAGCGGTCGAACCGCTGCAGCCATATATAACAGCAGTATCGGGTATGACGTTTTCTGAATTGTATATTTCGCAGTATGGATTTTCGATGGTGACAGAAGCAAGTGAGGCACAGCTGTAAAATGCGTTATTGCCGATAACTGATACGCTGTCGGGAATAGTTATTTCGCTTAGTCCGTGGCAGTTTTTAAACGCACTCGCTCCTATATCCAGCAAGCTGTCGGACATGGTTATCGCTTTAATTCCGAAGCAATATTCAAATGCACTCATTCCTATGCTTTTGACACTGTCGGGAAGAACGATTTCAGTAAGATTATAGCAATAGTAAAACGCATAGTCTCCTATAGACGTCACACTGCCAGGTATAGTTATTTCGTGAAGCTTAGTGCAGTAATCAAACGCGTCATTTTCTATTCTTGTTACGCCTTCAGGAATAGCGTAGCTTGCCTTTGTCATCCCCTTTGGATATGTGATAAGCGCAGTCTGCTGCTTATCAAATAATACGCCTTCCACGCTTGAATAATACTGATTGCCGCTGTCTACGGTTATTCCGGTCAGAGAGCCGCAGTTATTGAACGCACTTCGCTCTATACTTGCAACACTGCTTGGAATAAATATTTCTGTAAGTGATGGGCAGGTATAAAAAGCTCCGCCGCCTATGCTTGTTACACTGGCAGGAATAGTCACTGAAGCCAGTGATTTGCAATTGCTGAACGCTCTGTTGCCGATACTTGTCACACTGTCAGGGATGGTTATTTCAGTCAGCGAATTGCAGGCAAAAAACATATCATCACTTATACTTGTTATACTGTCAGGAATAGTTATTGAGCTCAGTGCTTCGCAATTCTGGAAAGCACTGCCCTCTATATTCGTTATGCTGTCAGGAATTGTT
>JAZNOB010000108.1:0-2654 GCA_045580565.1 Ruminococcus sp. | reverse complement strand
TACGAAGAGCTGAGACAGTCTTACGAAGAGCTGAGACAGTCTTACGAAGAGCTGAGACAGTCTTACGAAGAGCTGAGACCAACATTTAATATCGTTGCCGGTGAACAGTATAGTAACTATTTCACAGCAGATAAGCAAAACCATTCGGCAAATCAGTTGCATCCATGCCGCAAACCGCTCAATATCCTTGAAAAGCTGATAAAAACTCACAGCAAAGAAGGAGATACCGTCCTAGACTGCTTTATGGGTAGCGGCTCGACCGGCGAAGCTGCTATTTCATTGGGACGCGATTTTATAGGAGTTGAAAAGGATAATCGCTACTTTAATATCGCAGACGAGCGTATAAAAGCCGTACAATTAGCAATGGTTTAACACTCGCTAACGCACGGAAAACGAGTGTTGAGCGAGTGTTAAAATGCAGAAATCCAGCAAATATGCACGATAACACATAGCAAAACGGGCGGCAACTGAAATACTCAGTACCGCCCATTTTTTTAGTTATTGACAAACCACCCCATATATGCTATACTATAAAGCGCTGGATGCCCCAGCGAATATTCTATGTACCTCGCCCCTGCTGTCCTCTGGATGGTGGGGGTTTGGTGCGTTTTTGCCCAGTTTTTTTGTGTTGCATTTTGTGTTGCATGGATTTAAAATTTATTATAAAATCCGCTGGAAAATCATATTTTTGGATGATAAAGTATAAAACGAGCGCAAAACAAAAACCACGCAATTTCGGTTAATTCCGATTTTGCGTGGTTTTTTCATTTTGCTAAACTGGTGCGGGTGACAGGACTTGAACCTGCACGGGAATACCACCAGAACCTAAATCTGGCGCGTCTGCCAATTCCGCCACACCCGCATATTACCTGAATATTATACCACATCTGTTAATAAATGTCAATAGCTCTGCACGCTGGTTTGTAATTTTTGAATATCGTTTTCCAGATTCGCCCATACTAACACAGGAGGCGATAGAGATGAAAAGGAAAAAGCAGAGTGACATGAGACTATCCGTGCTGAGGCTTATTATGACCGCTGTGTGCTGTGCGATAATCATAAAGCTTGCAGGCAATTCAGCCTCGCCGGAGTACAAGGAAGCGGCTATGAGACAGGGAAGCTTCACCATAGAGCTGCCGGTGGCATATGGTACTATCTATGACAGGAACGGCGAGCCTGTTGTCAACCGCACATGGGAATATACCGCAGTTGTAAGCGGAAGCTCAGAGTCAGCCGAGGCGATTCTACCCTATGTTACGGACAGAACAGCGTTCTACGAAAAGCTCAGTTCAGGTCATCCCTTTATCTGTGACGTAAGTGCTGACGCCTATGAGGACGGCGTTCCCCTTGTGTTCAGAGTACCTGTGCGCTATGATGAAACGCAGCCAGCGCAGCATATCATAGGCTACACTCAGGACGGCAAAGGTGTATGCGGACTTGAAGCGGATTTTGACGAAATTCTGAGGCGTGACATAGGGCAGACCTCCGTGACCTTTGAGGTTGACGGTACAGGCAGTGTACTTTCAGGCGAAACGGCAGTTGTGCGCCATGCGCCTGCACCGGTTCATGGAGTTGTGACTACTCTTGATATGGACATTCAGCTTATCTGCGAGCAGGCAGCAAAGTCTCTCGGAAAGGGCTGTATAGTCGTAATGGATGCAGATTCCGGCGATATTCTGGGGATGGTGAGCGTGCCGTCGTATTCCCTTGAAGATATGGGTTCGGCTCTTGAATCAGAGGACAGCCCTCTTATAAACCGTGCGCTGTATCCATATCCGGTAGGCTCTATCTTCAAGCTTGTAACATCGGCGGCAGCTATTGAAGCGTCCCAGCAGGACTTTATATGCACCTGTAAAGGAAGTACAAAGATCGGCAGTCAGATCTTCCGGTGCCATAATGCAAAGGGACACGGAAGGCTCACTCTGGAAACGGCTCTCATCCATTCCTGCAACCCGTATTTTATTGAGCTTGGACTGAGGCTTTCACCTCTTGCGCTGTTTGAAAAGGCGGCAGAGCTTGGCTTTGGCAGAGGTACAGCCCTTTCAGATGGAATAAATGCTTCATCCGGCTATCTTCCCACAGTGCAGGAGCTTTCGCTGCCAGCGGAAAGAGGAAATTTCAGCTTTGGACAGGGCAGGCTCACCGCAACTCCGGTACAGATCGCAAGGCTTACCTGCATCATAGCGAACGGCGGATATATGCCCGAGGTGCGGCTTGTCATAGGAAAGACGGAAAACGGAGACGCTGTATCCGGCGGCAGATCGGTCAAGGGCGAGCAGGTGCTTGACAGTGAGACTTCTGATAAGCTGCGGCTTATGATGATAGGTGCAGTATACGGCAGCAGCAGCTTCAAGGGCAGACCGGACGGCATATCGGCAGGAGCGAAGACATCCACAGCCCAGACCGGACGCTATGACGAGAACGGTACGGAATACTGTCATGGCTGGATAACGGGATTCTTTCCGGCAAACGACCCTGAATATGTGGTGACTGTTCTTGCAGAGGACGGCGGCTACGGCAACGAAGCAGCAGCACCGGTTTTCAAGGAGATAGCAGAGGGTATTGCGGGAGGTTTGTGAGATGGTTGGGTAGGGTAAATTGTAGTTTAGCGTTGAGTTATAGCGTGTATCATAAGCCTCCCTTGTTAAAGGGAG
>JAZNOB010000107.1:0-9306 GCA_045580565.1 Ruminococcus sp. | reverse complement strand
GCATTCCGGCAAAGCTTCCGAAAACCGCACCGCTGTTTTCAAGATAGGTCAGGTCTAACACTTCAAAGTCACCGATGTGGATGAATGGAATACTCCCTTTTTGCTGAAGACTTCCGACAGCCCACAGCTTTATAAGCTGATCAATGCCAACAAGCAACGCAGCGGCAATAAGAGAAACTATAAGCAAATGAGACTCCTTTCTCATGTATAAGCACAGCCTGCCGAAAAGGAACGACAGGCTGTTTGAATTTTATTACTCTACAACGCCTGCACAGCGTGCACATAATGTAGGATGAACGGAATTTGTACCTACGCTTGTGGAGTAGATCCAGCAGCGTTCGCACTTTTCACCCTCAGCCTTTGTTACAGTATATACAGTCTCACCGCTGTCAGAACGTACAACACTTACAGATGAAACGATCAGAACTGCTTCAAGAAGCTTTGCAGACTCGGAAAGAACTGCAAACTGAGCGTCATCAGCAGCTGAAATAGTTACAGCAGCTTCAAGAGACTTACCGATAAGCTTTTCATTACGCTTTTCTTCCAGAACCTTATTTACATCCATACGTGTCTGATAGATGAGATTCCACTTGGAAGTAAATTCTTCATCAGCTGTAAGTCCGGACTTCTCAGGCATATCATTGAGGAATACGCTCTCTGTATTATCAGATGCACCATGAGGCATAAAGCTCCAGATCTCCTCAGCAGTGAAGGATAAGATAGGTGCGATCATGAGTGTGATAGCTCTCAGAATACGATACATAGCAGTCTGAGCTGCACGTCTCTGGACAGAACCGATAGGCTCGCAGTAAAGACGATCCTTGATGATGTCCAGATAGAAGTTGGACATTTCAGTAGTACAGAAATTGTGGATGCTGTGGAATACTACATGGAAGTCAAATGAGTTATAGCCGCTCTGAACCTTATCCATGAGAGCATCCAGCTTCATCAGTGCCCAGCGGTCGATTTCGAGGAGCTGATCATCAGAAACAGAGTCCTTATCAGGATCAAAGCCTTCGCCATTACCCAGATTACCCAGAATATATCTTGCAGTATTTCTGATCTTCTTATAAGCGTCCGACAGCTGCTTCAGGATCTCCTGAGAAATACGGATATCAGAATGATAATCAGAAGATGCAACCCACAGACGAAGAATATCTGCACCGTACTGATCAATGATCTCCTGAGGGATGATTCCGTTGCCGAGAGACTTGGACATCTTTCTGCCCTCGCCGTCTACTACCCAGCCATGTGTGCAGACAGCCTTGTAAGGAGCAGAGCCCTTGTATACTACGGATGTAAGGAGTGAGGACTGGAACCAGCCTCTGTACTGGTCTGCACCTTCAAGGTAAAGGTCAGCCGGCCAGCTGAGACAATCATACTGCTCCATAACAGCACTGTGGGATACACCGCTGTCGAACCATACATCCATGATGTCATATTCCTTAGTGAAATTGCCGCAGCCGCATTCACACTTGACATCAGAAGAAATGAACTCATTTGCTTCCTTAGTCCACCATGCGTCAGCACTTTCCTTACGGAACAGATCAGCAATATTCTTGATGGTAGTATCATTTACGATAGCCTTGCCGCAGTCAGCGCAGTAGATGATCGGGATCGGAACGCCCCATGTACGCTGACGGGAGATACACCAGTCGCTTCTGTCACGAACCATTCCCTTGATACGATCCTCGCCCCAGCCAGGGATCCACTCAACTTCCTCGATAGCCTTGATAGCCTCATCCTTGAAGCCGTTTACTGAACAGAACCACTGCTCAGTTGCACGGTAGATAATCGGATTATGACATCTCCAGCAGTGAGGATACTGGTGGACGATCTTTTCAGTAGCAAGCATTGCGCCCAGCTCAGTCAGCTTTGCAGCAATAGCCTTGTTAGCCTCGTCAGTACTGAGACCAGCAAACTCGCCTGCTTCCTCAGTCTGTCTGCCCTTAGCGTCAACACATACCAGAATGCCTATATCGTCATAATTCTTTGCAACCTCGAAGTCCTCTACGCCGTAGCCGGGAGCAGTATGAACGCAGCCAGTACCGCTTTCGAGAGTTACGTGGTCACCTACGATAACCTTTGAGCCTCTGTCATAGAGAGGATGCTTGGTCATCATGTTTTCAAGCTCGTTTCCGAAGAATGAGCCTACTGTTTCATACTCTGTGATTCCGGCAGCCTTCATAGTAGCAGCAACGAGCTCCAGAGCCATACAGTAATACTCATCGCCTACCTTAACGAGTGTATATTCATATCCGGGACCTACGCAGATAGCAAGGTTGCCGGGAATTGTCCATGTTGTAGTTGTCCAGATAACGAAGAATATCTTTTCAAGCGGAATATTCAGTGCACTGAAGATACCCTTATCATCTGTTACATTAAACTTTACATAGATAGAATAGCACGGATCATTTTCGTACTCGATCTCAGCTTCAGCAAGAGCAGTGTTACAGTCAGGGCACCAGTAAACAGGCTTGAGTCCCTTGTACATATATCCACGCTTTGCCATTTCGCCGAATACCTCGACCTGACGAGCCTCATATTCCGGCTTCAGAGTAAGGTACGGGTCACAATAATGACCAAGGCTGCCCAGACGCTTGAACTGGTTCATCTGATTCTGAACATGAGTCATAGCAAAATCCTTGCAGTGACGGCGAAGCTCTACAGGAGAAATAGTATTGCCGTCAGCGCCGTTTGCCTTGAGAGCCTTCAGTTCAATAGGAAGTCCGTGAGTATCCCAGCCGGGTACATACGGTGCACAGAAACCATTCATGTTTCTATGCTTGATTATGAAATCCTTCAGAGTCTTGTTGAGAGCAGTACCAAGATGGATCTCACCATTTGCATAAGGCGGACCGTCATGAAGGATATATGACGGCTTGCCTTCATTACGGGCGATCATCTTTTCATACAGACCGGATTCTTCCCACTTGTTCAGCATATCCGGCTCTCTCTTGGGCAGATTTCCTCGCATAGGAAAATCTGTCTTCGGTAAATTTAAGGTCGTATTGTAATCCTGTGCCATATCGAATTGCCTTCCCGCAGAAACGGAAAAGCCTCCTTTCCATCAATTGTTCTTATTCTTCGCTGTCAGCTGCATTGTAGCTGCGCTCATATGCTCCCTGGATCGACTTAGCTGAGAACTGTGAGGAAGCAAAGGGATCGTTCTGAGATGGAGCTGTTGCAATAACATCCTCATCACTGTAATCAGATGCTTCACTGTAATCAGCAGCAAAATCAACGTCATCCTCTTCAGGCATTGCAGAGAGAACTTCAAGGTGCTCCTTATACATATCAAACAGTGCCTTCTTGAAATCAGCAACCTTCTTGCGTGCATCAGCCAGCTGCTCGTGAGCTGCTGCAACCTCTTCCTGATTTCTCTTCAGGAGAGCGTCATGCTGGATAGTTACCTCATCCATCATTTCGTCAGCCTTTCTCTTGGCTTCTGCGATGATCTCATCTGCACGCTCGTTTGCTTCAGCAATGATCTGATGACCCTGACGCTGAGCACCGAGAAGAGCGTCCTTGAGAGCGTCCTCGTCACGCATATACTCACGAACCTTGTCAGCCAGCACCTGAATCTTATTGTTGCTGTCCTCAAGCTCCTGCTGGTTCAGCTCAAGCTCATGTTCCAGCTGAGTCAGAAATTCGTCGATGTCTTCCTGCTTATAGCCGAAAGCAGCTTTTTCAAATCTCAGTTCATGAATATCATTTGCAGTAATCATAATATATCCACCTTTCAATTATACTGTTCAATTATTATATGAAGTCTTCCTTTTCTGGAAAGACCAGTTACCGTTTTTAGTCTGAATTTGCCATAGCCACGTACTGTGAAGATGTCACCTTCGTCAACAAGCAGTGACGATGACAGTGCCTCACGATAATTGACCTCAATTTTGCTCTGCTGCAGAAGCCTTACAGTTTTTTCACGGCTTTCACGTATACCAAGCGCAGCCACTGAGTCGATTCTCAGTGACGACACAGTTCCGCTGATTTCCCGGAAATTCTGTGAAGTCTCCATCATATACGGCTCATCATCTGTTACCTTTACTCCGCATCTGCCGATTTTTGTAAGCTCTCTCAGAAGCGGTGCAACTGCCTCAGTCACAAATGCCTGAGTGATTCCGCAGCCGGTCACTATATCGCCTACGGTTTCTCTCTGAATACCGCAGGACATAAAGGAACCAAGGAAATCCCTGTGAGTAAGGCTGTCACTTTCACGGTATCTGTAGGTCAGACACACAACAGGAACCATAGAGCTTTCAGGCTCCAGCCATTCCGGACATACACAGCACATCTTACGCTGTGCACTTTCATATCCGCCCCAGAGTACTGCTTTGCAGCCGGCACGCTGGGAAAGATACTTCTCAGCGAAATAAACCTGCCTTTCATCAAGAAATCTTGTGAAATACGGCGATGAATCCCTGCTGCTTCTCGCAATGAGGTCATTCAGATGAGCTTCGAAGAGTCGATCAGCATGAGCGTCTGATGACCCTTTCACTTAGATGAGAGAGTTTGCGTCAGCCTTGTCAGCAGCATAGCTCTTGCCAAGCTCATTTACAAGCTGATCTACAAGACCTACATCATGAGGAGTCACAATATATGTCTGGTTAGCAATAGGCTTCAGGTTGCCGTTCATTGCATATGCAACACCGATAAGGAAGTCGATAATTCTTCTTCTTGTAGCTTCAGAAGCTTCTTCAAGAACCAGAACTACAGTTCTGTTGTTCATGAGATGATCAGCGATCTTCTTTGCGTCTGTATATTCAGTAGGCTTAACAAGGATAACCTGAAGAGTAGGTGAACCGGAATAGCTTGAACGTGCAGGAGCTGAAACAGATGCACTGGAATAACTGGAAGCTGTTGCTCTGCGCTCCTCGTGCTGAGGAACGTAAGTGCTTGTACGGGCAGATGTACCGGATGCTGAACCGGATACAGGTGCAGAATTATAAACCGGAGCCTCCTTTTCTGGCTCTGCCTGAGGCTGCTTATAGGATGTATCGTTATCGTCCTCTACCTCTGCCGGAATGAAAAAATCCTTTAAATTATTCAATAAACTCATTTTCTTACTCCATTCTCCGCACTTTTATTATTAAGCTGAACTTATCGTGCGGATCTTATTCAGCTAAATATGTTTTGCCATGCCTCAAAGGTTACCCTTTGTTTTAATTATAAACTCTTGCTCCGAACAGAGCAGTGCCTATCCGGACAAGATTAGAGCCATATCTGATTGCCTTCACATAATCACCGGACATACCCATTGATAAAATCTCCATACTTATATTATCCATGTTTTTCGATGAAATGTCAAGATATAACTGCTGCATTTTGCAAAGAAATTTTTCAGCTTCCACAGGCGGCGGTATTGTCATAAGACCTTTTATGCAGATATTCTGAAGCTGAGACGCCTCATAAAGCAGCTCTTCAAGCCTGTCCGGATGAACTCCGCTTTTTGATTCCTCGCCTCCGATATTCACCTCTACAAGTACATTCTGGGTCTTGCCGACACGCTTTGCCTGCCTGTCGATTTCAGCTGCAAGCCTGAGACTGTCAACAGACTGTATAAGCTCCATATCATCAATGATATATTTTACCTTATTAGTCTGAAGATGGCCTATAAAGTGAACCTCCGCCGCAGGATCGTAGCAGCTTTTTTTTGCTTCATACTCCTGCACTCGATTCTCACCAAGCAGCCTGATACCGCATTTAACCGCATGATTAACAGCCTCGGGCGGCACAGTTTTTGTAACTGCCATTACCTCGACCCTGTCATCAGGCGACCGGTATCTGATCTTCGCTTCTTCAACATCATCACAGATACGCTTATAATTCTCAGTGATATAGTCAAAAGCTGTTTTCATATCAGTCAGCACCTCCGATCGCATCAATACCTTCTGTTATTACAGAATCATATAGCTGAAGATAGCTGCTGTTTTTATTCAGAGAGGACAATACATAATCGTCGCCCTCATAAATAACATCAAGTTTTCTGAAGATTACCTCTTCGCCGTCAAGTACATACACACCACGGTAATTTACCATAGTTGTAGTTACCTCTCCGGTAAGGACGTTAGTAGTGCTTTCCTCAACATCCTTGAATCTGATCGCTGTTCTCGGCACCTTTACGCCGTTATACTCACCCTTTACAAGGCGTACACGCTCAATGCGGTGCTGTACGAAATCAGATGTCATGTTTTCACAGTAAAGCACGATCATAGTTTCATCAGGCTTTTCGCCCGGCCGAAGCTCCGAAACAGTTACTCTTGCATTTGCTGATGAAGCTGAAAGATACAGCGTTGCTCTGTCGCCTACCTGAAAATTAAGCTCTGTATTATCAATTATTCCAAGCATATACCATCCATAGCCGGCGATCGTTTTACCTATGATCGTATCGCTCTTGATGGTTGCATCGTCCTTTACAGACTCAATGTCCTCTTTGGTGATGCTGCTGAGATTTGCGATTGAGAGCTTATCCTCATAGCCGTCAGCATAGCTTACAAAATAGCAGGATTTTTCAGCTTTGACAGCGTCAACAGGAACCTGCTGCTGCATCTGAAGGCTTGCTATCTGATCTTCAAGAAGTTCTATCTGCTCTGTGAAATTAGTAGTTCCCTGATTTATAACCATCTGGTATGAGCTGAGAGCAATACGGAAGCTTTCCTTCGCCTGCTTCATCCCAGCCATATTACCGAGATCTCTGTAATAGGCTATCTGATTATAGTACTGTGCAACCTGTTCAGCCAGTACTGTAGGCTGTGCCATTTCCAGAACACCGGGATTAGAAATTCTGCTCAGCACTTCAAGCTCTTCCTCAAGAGCCTCGATCTGCTGATTCTGCTTGATCGCAGCACTGTTACCGTAGATATTGGCTATGGCTTCATTTGCGCCTACTCTGCCGCCATCAGGTACATTATAGCTTACGCTGCCGCTTCCGTTATAGGATACAACAGTCTCATCCCTGACATAAACGCCCTGAAATGTAACCGACTGCTCCGCTTCAGCAGCTACTGCTGATTCTGTCTGATAGTCAGTATCAAAGAAATGATAGAATATCGTACCTATCATAGTAAGCACCGAAACTGACAGAAGAACAAGCAGAATGTTCGTCAATGTATTTTTCATAAGTTAATCATTCTTTTCAATCGTTTGAATCAAGGATCGCTATAGGACGAGCCGGCTTAATAGTAGAAATTGCGTGCTTGAACACAAAATTCTGTGTACCGTCACAGTCAAGTATGATCACATAGCTGTCGAATCCACGGATAATTCCCTTGAACTGGAAGCCGTTGGTCAGTATGATAGTAACCATGATTCGTTCTTTACGTGCTGAATTCAGGAAGACATCCTGAAGATTCATCATCTTGTTCATTAAAACTTCTCCTTTCACAGGGTCTTCTCGGAGCTGCGATCAGCATTCCCTGCCGTCACAGCGTTATATTTCTTCCTACAAAAAGACCTATTCTATATTATATCACAAAACTTTAGTCTTGGCTATAATTTTCTGACATTTTTCTCGAATTTTTTTCAAGTTGTTGATATTATCCAAAAACAGCCATTGGATTTGTCTATTTTTCCTAAACCAAGTAAGTTGTCTTTTGGCGTAGTGGCGTGTCTGAAGCTTTATTTCTTCGATGCAGGCATCAAGATCGGAGCTGCCTTCAAAATAAGGAATAATCTCCTTATAGCCTATGGCATTGGCGGCAGTTTTCATTTCACCAGCACTCCATACCTCCCTCGCTTCTTCCACAAGCCCCTGTTCCACCATTCTGTCCACACGCAGGTTTATTCTGTCATAGAGGATGCTTCTGTCCTCATAATCAAGTCCTATTATACACGACCTGTAAGGCGTTTCGATGCTGCGGCTCTTTTTCTTCACCACACTGAACTTTTCACCGGTCGTAATACATACTTCAAGAGCACGCACAACCCTCACCAGATTATTCGGGTGGATCTCCGCTGCCGCTTCAGGGTCAAGCTCACAGAGCCGCCTGTGGAGCGCTTCCCTGCCATTAAGCTCAGCATATTCTGCGAGCTCGTTTCTCAGCTGGTGATCTGTTTCAGTCTCAGAAAACTGTATGTTATCAAGAAGTGAGGATACATACAGTCCCGTACCGCCTACTATAACCGGCACCTTTCCTCTTGAATGTATATCACGTATAGTCCTGCCGGCAAGGTCAACATAATCTGCCACGCTGAATGTAACATCACGTTCAAGAAAGTCAATAAGATGGTGGGGTACTCCGTCCATCTCATCTTCACCAGGCTTGGCAGTTGCAACAGACATACCTTTATATATCTGCATGGAATCTGCTGACACCACCTCTCCTCCGTATGCCTTTGCAAGCTCAACTCCGAGAGCTGTCTTTCCGGATGCCGTAGGACCTACGACAGCAAGTACCGGAATCTTTTCATTTTCATTCATATCAAACCCTCCGGAACTGCTTTTCAAGCTCATATTTTGAAAGAACGAACATTACAGGCCTGCCATGAGGACAGTGTCGTATACGTTCGTCGTTATAAACCTCCTCGGCAAGCTTCTGAAGCTCAGCAGGATCATTCCTGTCGTTTGCCTTTATAGCCGCCTTGCAGGCAATCGTGTGAAGCGTATCATCAAGATACTCGGGATTCGGATTTGATTTTCCTAAAACGAGATTGCCGGCGATTTCCGTTACAAGCTCCTCAAGGTCAAGCTCCTGAGCAAAGGTAGGGATACCTGTTATATTCACATAAGGCAGAACCTCAAATCCGAAGGAAAATCCCATTTTACGTGTGATCTCAGAATTATTCAAAAGAGCTTCCGACTCATCTGCTCCAAGAAGAACACGCACCGGCGTCATAAGAAGCTGTCTTGAATGCTCCATTTCACCAGCTCGGAGCTTTTCAAAGAGTACACGCTCATGAGCAGCGTGCTTGTCAACTATCAGCATCTTCCCATCAGCTTCAGCGATTATATAATTCCTGAAAAGCTCTCCTACGAATTTCACCTCTGCCCGCTCCTGTATATGCTCAGGAGAAGCTTCCGCCGGCTGCTCATCATGAATTACAGCAGTCTGCTCAGGAGCTTCAGAAACACTCTCAGGAACTACACCTTCCACCGAACTATACTCAGATACCCGATATTCATTCTGATGCGACTCATGATTATATGTCTCGTAAGGCTCGGGGGCTGAATCCCGCTTTTCAGGAATATCTACATAGATCTGCTCACGAATCTCCGGCTCGGAAGGTCTTGCCTGAGGGACAGGGCTTACAATAGAAACCGGACTGCCGCACACAGACGTCTCCTGACTTTCTATCTCATCC
>JAZNOB010000106.1:0-2815 GCA_045580565.1 Ruminococcus sp. | reverse complement strand
AATCGGGAGTGCCACCATACTTCCGCCTATAATCATAAACGAAGCAGACATAACGCCGATGCCGAATATTCGGTATAGCGCAAATCCTACCAGGAATAGAAGTACACCACTTATTATTGTGCTGATTACTTTTTCCATTGGTATAATCTGTTGCTGTGTGCTAGACATTTGATTTGACTTTGCACTTCTGAATGATGCACTTGCATTATTCGTATAGCTTCTGCCGCACTGTTTACATTTGTACCGCTGTTCGCCGGAAGCGGACTTTCCGTTTTTGATTGTGTTGTATGAGCCACAGCTTGGACAAGGCATATTACCACTCTCCCAAAATAAGTATAATTTATTACATTATACCTCAAATCCTGAGAGGGCACAATGAAAGTAACCGTTTTGTAACTAAAAATCGTGAAAACCTACTTATCAGCGTTTGCGCTTTTGTATAAAATCACCAAACTGAGCATATACTTTCCGCTCCAACGGATGGAGCAGGAACTTGTTGCGCTGATAGAGCACCTCCATACGCTCCGCCCTGATCTGAGCTGCACGCATAGATACATTGCACAGCTGGGCGATCTCCTCGGCTGTATGCACGCTGAGCCCCCAGAGTACACACGCCGGCATGAGCAGGTCCGCCGCAAATCTCTCCGCAGCATACTCCCTCTCCTCTGATGCCGGTACGCCGTCCAGATGCCCGAGGAGGTAGTGACCCAGCTCATGGGCGATAGTATAACGCTGCCTCTGACGGCTGTGAGAACTGTCAATTAAAATACGGGGCTTGCCCTCAATCGTTCTCAGAAGCCCAGAAACGCCCTGTAACGCCTCTGAGGACACAGGGTGACAAGTTATCCCATAATGCTCCGCAATCGCTACAGGGCGCACTGGAAGCTCATTTACGGCGCATTTAATCAAACACTGCCAGCTCATATCTCTTGCTGACTTATAAATATCATACACAAAAATCACCTCCATGGTATTGTACCACAGAGGTGATTTTTTATTACCAGTCAGTAGGGAGCTTATCATCAAGCTGCTGCGCATCCAGCTTGACATCCGGCAGCTCTGCTCCAGGCGCATCACGTGCAACCATAGGCTCATGCTTGATAGCGTTTTGCCGCTTGCGCTGCTCGCTGCGCTGTACGGCGTTTATCATCATCTCCAGGATCTGCGCACGTACCGGCTTCGGGAGCTGGAAGTATTCCTCCATGACAGCCTTTTCCATTTCGTCGTCCGTCAGCTGAGGGATAGGATCCGGCGGTGCCTCGCTGCGTCCGAGCAGGTAGTCAGTTGTTACACCGTAGAAGTCGGCGAGTTTGGAGAGCATTTCGTAATTGGCTTCTCTTCGTCCGGTTTCGTAGTTTTGGTACGCTGCAACTGAGACTCCGAGAAACGCAGCAACTTCTGCTTGATTTACTTTGAGTTTTTTTCTTAGTAAAAGCATACGCTGTCCTATTTCAATTTTGATTTCAGGCATAAATACACCTCCTTTCTTACTCTTATTATACAACAAAATGTTGTATATGTCAATATGTAGCTCTAAATAAGTTTTAGGCTTTCGAAATGTTGTTAAATACTTACAAAATGACTGGTATATAATTGTGCAAAGCTACAAAATGGCAGAATACAATTGACAAGAACAACGAAATGTAGTATAATATAATCATAAAATACAACACAATGTTGCACGGAGAGGAGGTGAGAACATGGAAATTGTAATCAAGGGTACACCGGAAGAAATAGCCGACCTTATAACTGCATTACAAGATCGGCTCAAAGAATCACATTATTCTTTTTCTGGGGATGTTGATCGTGAATCAATCAGACAGTGTTGCCATGATCACATCAGAAGTGAAAACGATAGCTGAAGCTAAATTAGACTCAAAATTGTTGCTATGCTTGACATGAACATCTTTTAAAACAATATGGTCAGTATTGGAGTAGTATGAGTCTTGCTTTTTGATCTCATCCGTTAAAGCACTGCTGAATTCACTTAACGTGATGCAGAGATCACTATCATTTTCTTCACATTCACTCACAGGAAATCCCTCGATAATTCCAGCTGCTGTGTACAAAACCAGTTTTTTACCACGTAATGAGCCACATGATAATACCAATTTGTTAAGCGCTGAAACTGCAAAACTTTTATTATCGATTGACTGTGACATAGTTTTCACCTCCCTTCTGACTATATTTTACCACAGCAAAAGGTGAAAAGCAATGATATGATGAAAATTAAAACAACACAATGTTGCACAGAGAGGAGGTGACTTAAATGGACGCTATACACGGACTATCAACGATGACAGGTGAAGAGGCATTCTGTTTATTGATATGCGCAATAAACGGTGCGTCATTGCTTATCGGTATTTTGACTGCAATCATATTCCACCGATAAACAACTCGGAGCTGTATTAGGAGCTGCGTTTCTCTTTCTTATGTTTCCACGGTTTGTACCCAAGATTATTTTGATTTTGCTGTTATCGGAAATGTTCAGTTCCCGGCTTGCTTCTACTTTGAAAACGCCGGAATAGCAGCCTAATTCTGATATATAAAACGGTACAGGCGAAGTGTGAAAACTAACATCATCTTTTTTGAGATAGAGAACCTCAAAATTATGCACACGCATTATCTGATTGTTCTGCTTGATCCGGATACTTCCAATTGTTATCGGCTTGCATGATTTGTTGATAAAACTAAGGTGTATGTACTGGGTTTTACCATAGCATTTAGAAATAGCATTTGCGGTAACTGTGAGTTGTTTCCGGTTTTCAAGATAGTGTGCGATAAAATTATATACTGACAAAATAAACGACAGCAC
>JAZNOB010000105.1:0-29167 GCA_045580565.1 Ruminococcus sp. | reverse complement strand
CCTTATTCAGAGTTACAGTAATTGAAGTGCCTTTTCCGGGACAGCTGTCAAGTGTGATACTTCCTTTATGATATTCTACAATATGCTTTACGATAGAAAGCCCCAGACCCGTTCCGCCACGCTCCTTTGAGCGGCTCTTGTCGACACGATAGAATCTCTCGAAAATGCGTGACTGAGCAGATTTCGGTATACCTATACCATTATCGCTTATATTTATTACAGCATTTCCGTTTTCACTTCTGACTGTAATAAGTACCCATCCATCGGGGTTATTATATTTGACAGCGTTATCAGCCAGGTTAAGAAACAGCTCCTGAAGATAGCCCATATTGCCCTGAACGTATACATCCTCAAGCTCAGTAATAATGCTGATATTATTTTCCTTTGCCTTTTCAGCAATTATCTCAGCAGCTGCCAATGCGATTTCCTTCAGGGATACCAACTCAAGCTGAGGCTCTGAGTACTCCTCAATTTCTGAAAGCCTGATAATATCATTCATGAGAAACAGCAGACGTTCACTTTCACGCTGAATGACAGCACCGTACTTTTCGATAGACTCTTTATCCTGAATCATACCGCTGCCGAACATTTCACCGAAGCCTTTAATTACGGTCATAGGCGTTTTCAGCTCGTGGGATACGTTGGCTGTAAATTCACGCCTGATGCGTTCCGCTTTTACAGAATCAGTTACATTTATCATAAGGATTATCGTACCGTTTCTGTCAGGAAGTGATACACGTCGTATGTATGTTCTGTAGTCCTGCTCATCAAGGGATATGAGTACTTTCGTAAATCCCTCTTTTTTTGCATTTCGGAGCGCATCCAGAAAAGGCTTGACATCAGTGAGAGTGAAGATCGAATGCTGGTCAGTCAGAGACATATTTATCTGAAGAAGCTTAGCGGCGCTGTCATTAGCAAGCATTATCTTATCCGAATCATCCAGTATCATGATGCTTTCTTTCATGTGCTTCTGTATAAGATGGGTTATACCTTGCTCCTTGTAAAGCTCATTCCTGAGTATATCGTTCTTCTTTTGAAGCTTTGTGAGTCTTGCCTCCATGAGACGGCGTTTTTTTTCATGTATAACAATATAGTTCTGATGATAAAGAGCAAAAGCAATTATAATTCCTATAAGTACAAGTATGATAATAACAAGAATTTCCATAGTACACCTTTTATCATGAAAGCTTATAGCCGTAGCCCCTTACAGTTTTTATGAGATCAGTACATCCGGCAGCTTCAAGCTTATGGCGCAGCGTTTTAATGTGAGCGTCAACAGTACGTGTTTCACCCTCATACTGAAAGCCCCAGACCTTATCAAGAAGCTGGTCACGTGATATGGCATTATTCTGATTTTTTGCCAGATATGTCAGCAGCTCAAACTCCTTGAAAGTAAGCGTCACCTCATTGCCAGCCCACAGAACGACACGTTTCTGAGTGTCAATATGAAGCTCACTGATAGAGATTTCAGATGAAGAAGCGGACGTAATGATTCCACCGGTGCGTCTGAGTACCGCCTTGATTCTGGAAAGAAGCTCCATTATGCCAAAAGGCTTGCTGATATAATCGTCAGCACCGGCTTCAAGTCCTGTTACCTTGTCGATCTCGCTTGATTTTGCGGTAAGCATAATAACCGGTATGCTGCTGTATAACGGATCAGCTTTGAGCTTTCTGAGGATCGAAATACCATCCTCATCCGGAAGCATAACATCCAGCAGAAAAAGCTGAGGCTTTTCTGTGCTGAGCTTATCAAACATTTCTTTTCCGCATCCGAATCCTTTTACCTGATAGCCTCCTGAGCTGAGTGCACAGGAAATAAGCTCTCTGATACCGCTATCATCTTCAACGCAGTAGATAAGTGCCATACAGTCACTCCCTGAAAATAGTTTATTTGTTATATCATAGCATAGATTTATGCTCCGGTCAAGAGATAATATACCCATATGAAAAAGCTGAACGGTTTCTATACAGATTGACAATCAGCCGGTTCTGTGATATAATAGGCAGGAAATTATATGAAATTATCAGGAGATTTATTGTATGAGCATATTGAATGTAGAAAACGTAACCCACGGCTTCGGCGCAAGACAGATACTGAAGGACGCATCCTTCCGTCTGCTAAAAGGTGAGCATATCGGACTTGTAGGCGCAAACGGTGAGGGTAAGTCAACCTTTCTGAATATTATTACAGGCAAGCTCATGCCCGATGAGGGTAAGATAGAGTGGTGCCGTCATATCACAACCGGCTATCTTGACCAGTACAGCACACTTTCCAAGGGCAAGACGATTGCAGATGTTCTCCGTGACGCATTTGCTCATTTTGCAGAGCTTGAACAGGAGATGCTGGAGCTTTACGAGACAATGGCAGACTGTTCCGATGAGGAAATGGCTGACGCTATGGAAAAGGTAGGAGAGATACAGGATATTCTCGACTACGGCGGATACTATACTATTGACGCTAAAATATCTGAATACGCAAACGGTCTTGGACTTGGTGAGATAGGTCTTGACAGGGATGTTTCTGAGCTTTCAGGCGGACAGAGAGCAAAGGTCCTCCTTGCAAAGGTTCTTCTCGAAAATCCCATGATCCTCATTCTGGACGAGCCTACAAACTTCCTTGACGAAAATCATATTGCCTGGCTCAAAAACTTCCTCCAGAATTACGAGAACGCTTTCATTCTGGTATCCCATGATATTCCGTTCCTCAATGATGTAGTAAACGTTATCTATCATGTAGAAAATGCCGTGCTTACACGTTATACAGGCGACTATGACAACTTCGTCAGAATGTACGAGCTGAAGAAACGTCAGATCGAACAGGCATATGAAAAGCAGCAGAAGGAGATCGCCGACCTTCAGGACTTCATCGCCAGAAACAAGGCACGAGTGGCAACTACAAATATGGCAAAATCCCGTCAGAAGAAGCTTGACAAAATGGACAAGATCACTCTCATGGCAGAAAAGCCGAAGCCTGTGTTCTCATTTGCATCTGCAAGAACACCGGGCAGAGTTGTTATCGAGTGCAACGACTTAGTACTCGGCTATGACGAGCCTCTCACAAAGCCGCTGTCCTTAAAGCTTGAATGCAATCAGAAGGTTGCAATCAAAGGCGTAAACGGTCTGGGTAAGTCAACTCTGCTGAAAACGCTCTTAAAGCTTATTCCGCCCATTTCTGGTACAGTTGAACACGACCAGTTCGTTGAGTACGGTTACTTTGAGCAGGAGGAGAATGCTACCAGTGAAACAGCTCTCCAGACCATCTGGGACGAATATCCTGCTATGACAAATGCCGAGGTTCGTGCTGCCCTTGCAAGATGCGGACTTACTACAGAACACATAACCTCACAGATGCGTGTACTTTCCGGCGGCGAAAATGCCAAGGTACGTCTCTGCCGTGTAATGCTCAAAAGCATAAACCTTCTTGTACTTGACGAGCCTACCAATCATCTTGACGTTGACGCAAAGGAGTCTCTCAAAACAGCTATCAAGGATTTCAGAGGTACAGTCCTGCTGGTAAGCCATGAACCGGATTTTTATATGGATGTCTGCGATCAGATCTGGAATCTGGAGGAATGGACTACAAAAATTGTATAAGAAAGGAACAAGGCTGATGCATTTTTGCAACAGCCTTGTTTTACTATTCATCCTTCGTTGAAAATGTTTTATTCAGTACAGAAAACGCCTGTTTCAGCGTAGTAACACCCACGATCTTCATTTTAAACGAACTAAGGTCAACACTGTCAAGAGAATGCTTCGGTACAATGCAAAGCTCAAATCCAAGTCTCTCAGCCTCTCTGAGTCTCTGCTGCAGATATGATACGCTTCTTATCTCGCCGCCAAGGCCTATCTCGCCGAACGCCGCAAGACGAGGATCTATAGGTCTGTCCACAAGAGACGAATACAGACACATCGCCACAGCAAGGTCACCAGACGGCTCACGAAGCTGGAATCCGCCTACAACATTCAGGTATACATCAAGTGTATTATAAAGCAGTCCGAGATGCTTTTCAAGTATAGCAATTATAATAGACATTCTATTGTAATCCACGCCATTTGCAGTACGTCTGGGGCTTGCAAAGCCGCTTTTAGTTGCAAGAATCTGAACCTCTGCAAGAATCGGTCTCGTGCCCTCCATGACGCAGGTAACACAGGTTCCCGAAACATCAACAGGACGTTCTGCCAGAAGCATTGCTGATGGATTGGGCACCTCCTGAAGTCCACGGCTTACCATCTCGAATACGCCAACCTCATTTGTAGAGCCGAAACGGTTTTTCACTGCACGAAGCATACGATATGACAGATGCCTTTCACCCTCAAAGTGCAATACCGTATCTACAATATGTTCCATGACTTTAGGGCCGGCAATAGCACCGTCCTTATTTACATGACCTACGATAAATATTGGAATCTCCTGAGTTTTGGCAGTCTGCATAAAGAGGTTCGTGCACTCTCTCACCTGAGTAAGACTTCCCGGACTTGACGCTATCTCCGGTATCTGCATCGTCTGGATAGAGTCTATTATAACAATGTCCGGCTCACAGCTTTCTATAGTATCGCATATGCTTTGAGCGTCGGTAGCAGCAAGCAGGTAGAGGCTTTCCGTATCAACACCAAGTCTCTGCGCACGAAGCTTTATCTGTCTTGCGGATTCTTCGCCCGATACATAGAGAACTGAATGCTCCTCGCCAAGGTACTGACATATCTGAAGCAGGAGAGTACTCTTACCGATACCCGGCTCACCGCCGATAAGGACAATAGAGCCTTTGACAAGTCCGCCGCCAAGCACTCTGTCAAGCTCACCGCAGCCTGTCTTGTAGCGGACATCATCCTCAGTGCTGATATCACGCAGCTCCTGAATTTTTGAGGAAAGGTCTATCTTCTTGCGGTTAGCGTTTCCTGCCCGTCCGGCAGGAGAGGGCATGAGAATATCCTCCTCCAGACTGTTCCATGCACCGCAGCTTCCGCATCTGCCATTCCATTTAGATGATTCTGCACCGCATTCAGTGCAGCGATATATAGTTTTAGCCTTTGCCATAGCTTAACACCTCATAGTTTTCTGATATAGTTATTATACCATAAAGCGTACATCTTTTCAAGACCAATGAGAAATCCGCACGCCATGGAGTAAGGACGTGCGGATCTCATAATACAATATGGAGAGTTTAATGGTTTTTATCAATAGTAAAGCTGGTCACGATATTCATTTTCAAGTTCTTGAAGCTTTTCAATTACATCCATATCAGCAGGCAAAGCGATATAGAAGCCGCTGCAATCAATGGTGTCATCAGAAACATCATACACATTGAAGCCAAAGTCTATTATCATCTGTTCCTTCTCAGGTTCTACACTGTCTCCAGTGCGCAGAGCCATGATCTCCCTTATAATATCGGTTGAGTTCTCAAAGCTGAATCCCGCATTATAATAAAGCTTCTCCGCTGCCTCATAGTCGTACTGATCGGAATAGCTGTTAGGATAAACATCTACCCATCCGTCACCGTAGAAATCAGCGCCGGAGTTTTCAAGAAGCGTCAGGTATTCCTCAGCTTCCTTCAGTTCTTCAAGCTGCTTCTGCTCATAAAGCTCCATGTAGCGTGCATATGTATCTGGAGTTACATCTTCATATACAGGCACTGTTACATAGTAGGTCTTGCCGTCCATGAGGTAGCATACTTCAAACCTCATATTGCTCATAGCATTTGTAATATAGCTGTCAAAGAATTTCTGGAAGTCAACGTCCTTTATCTCATTACGATACATCTTGTAAAGCTCTGCAGATTCAGCATCTTCAAAACCTGCACGACCGTATCCATCTGAATATACGAAAACATATTCAAATTTCTTATTATCAGGCGGAGTCATCCATGCCTTCTGGAAGTCCTTGCTGCCTGCAATAGCAGTGCTTACGTTTGTGTAAGTATCTTCAGTCATAAAGATATTGCGTTTTTCACTGCCGCCGTTTGTCTCTATTTCAACCATAACACTATCGCTGAGGTTGCTGTTTGAGCTGTAAATCTTATCATAGAATACATTGAGTCCCTTTTCTGTATCAGAAAGATTCTGGTTAAGTGTTACTGAAACATCCTCAATGATCTCTGGATTGGTAATAACAACTCCGCCTATCTCGTTAAGTACATAGTCATAATAGGTAAGATAATCGTGCTCCGAATATGCTTCCGGAATCACCTTTACGCTGTTTATCTCATCAGTCGCCGGACGGAAATCCATAGCCGAATTGTAGGATACAGAGATTCCGAAGTACATTGCAATATTGAATACAGCCACAATGCCGAGACCAGGGATAGCCTTTACGAGATTTTTAAGCTTCTTGGTCGTGATAAGCTCATAGAGGAAGTATACGAATACAACGACAATATAGAATATTACCATGCCGTACCAGTACATATCCTGATCCCTGTATAGTGTGCAGTCATGGAAAATAGTGATTACGCCGGGTATACATATAGCTGAAGTGATGAGTATACGGAATACAGCCTGCATTTTGCTGCTTGTCGCACTCTGGGATGCAGTTTCGCTCTTTCTGATAATAAAGAGGAGCATACCAATTGACAGATAGATAAGCCCAAGAATAAAGCCATAAACTATTGCAGGCACAGATATAAGAAGCTCAGCCTCGCTGGTATAATCAATGCCGAATAAAGAAAAAACAAGACCTGTTACCGGATTCATATCGTTATCTGTAAATGCGTTTCCGATAGTACCGTCAAATATCGGGTTGGTTTCGATCGCACCTATAAGCAGGCTCATGATAAGTCTCGGAAGGAATAATATAACACCAGTGAGGATAACACTGTTGAGGATAGTGCCGGAAAGTCCCTTTGCTATCATTATCGCACCTGCAACAAGTATGGAACTTGCAATACAGTATGCAGTATACAGGAAGAACGTGTCATATACAAAGGAAATATACTTAGGGAAGATAAGTGCGCTGAGCAGAGACGGAATAACAGTTGCAAGAATTGAAAGAACGATCCACGTGAGCGCTGCTGTAATCAGACTGAGATAAATCGTACTTCTTGTGTGGGGAAGCGAATGGTAAAAATCACTTGAATTGCGCTTATTCATGAACTGGAACATCTGCATAACAAGAATTGGCGTGATTATAATGAATGAAATTAAAAGCCATGACATCCATTCAACACCTGTATATGCGATATTTTCCCTATACTCATAGCTGCCGTACTGTGAGACAGGCAGCTCAGCAGTTATACGGAAAACTGTTATGGCAAACATTACAATAACACTGATAAGTCCGGTAACTCTGAGCTGTCTCAGACCTTCAATGTATATCCTCGGATTAAAGCTGATTTTCTGTTTCATTTCAAATTCTCCTCCAATCATTCGTAGTCAAAGGTATAGCCCAGAGCGTCCATTTCAAAGGTGAACACTTCCTCAAGAGAAAGGGGAAGAATCTCCAGAAGAATGGGATTCAGTGAACGAAGCTTCGCATTTGCGGCCTCACGGTCGCTCTTAACGATCATATTGATAACAGATCCCTGACGTGTGAAACGCTGAACGTCAATACCCATTGCCTCAAAGTCAGCTTTTTCGTACTGTATAGAAAATGCCGCCTGAACCTTGTACTGCTCAGTTTTAAGATTCTCTACATCATTCTGGAGTACCAGACCGCCCTTATGCAGAAGTGCCAGCTGATCGCAGGTATCCTCCAGCTCACGGAGTGAATGGGAGGTAATAACAGCAGTAGCGTTTCTTTCAAGCACATCGTCGCATATAAGCTTCTTTACCAAATTTCTCATTACAGGGTCAAGACCGTCAAATGTTTCATCAAAGAATATGTAATCCGGCTGAATGGAAAGAGCAAGCAAAGTTGCCGCCTGACGGCGCATACCCTTTGAAAATGTATTCAGCGGTTTCTTAGGGTCAAGTTCAAAAAGCTTTGTGAGCTTTCTGCATTTGTCTACATCAAAAGTAGGGTAAAAGCTCTTGTACATCCTCTCCATCCTGCTGATGCTTGAACCTGCAAGGAAATACAGCTCGTCCGGCACATATGCAATACGCTTTTTCACATCGGGATTTTCCCACACTGGCTTTCCGTCGATAAGTGCCGTGCCGCTGTCCGGCTGATAAACGCCGGTTATAATTCTGAGAAATGTAGACTTGCCGGCACCGTTAGAGCCTACCATGCCATAAATACTGCCATCAGGAATGTTGCAGGTTATAGATTCCAGAGCCTTGAAGCCTGAAAAATTCTTGCTGAGCTTTTCTGTAGTGATCATTTATTGTTTCCTCCTTCATTCGATTTCTTCTCATAGGCTTTTTCTACGCATTCAAGCACACTTTCTTTAGGAACGCCTGCCAGTGCCATTTCACTGAGCATTTCACTGAGCTGTGTGAGCCTTGCAAGATGTGCTTCTGATAACTTTTTCTTTGCGTCCATGCTTACAAAATAGCCTTTTCCTGGTACAGACTGTATAAGCTCACGTCTGTCAAGGTCGTTATAAGCTTTTAGTACGGTTCTCGGATTTATGGAATGCTCAACGGAAACGCTTCTTACAGATGGTATCTGTTCACCTTCACGAAATATGTCAGTCAGAATGAAATACTCAAGTTGCTCGGTGAGCTGTTCATAAACCGGTTTTCTCGATAATGCGTCTATCTGAAACATATGTATTCTCCTTTCTGCATTTGTAGGTGTTGCATCTCTCCTGCAACACCTATAGTATATCATATTGACTGTTGTATGTCAAGTGCAACACGTGCAATTTGTACTATTATACAATTTTCAACACAATATTTTAAGAAAATGTAAGAACATACAAATGTAAAATATATGTATTGACATACGCAATCTATTCTGATATAATTTAAAAGCTTTGAGGTAGCCTAATACAATAATGTATAATGCTGCCTTGATAATTTGAAAATAGTGACAAAGGAGAAAAATATGAAAATGACAAAAAGAATGTTGATTGCTGCAGCAGCAATGATTATGTGTTTAACAGCATGCGGTAAGGCTGAAAACAGCGAGCCTGAAACAGATAATGTTACAGAGACTACAGAAGCCGTAACAGAGGTTCAGGAAGAAACTACTGAGGAAGTGACAGAAGAAACTGTTGCAGAAACAGAAGAAACAACTGAAGAATCCGCTGAAGAAGGCTCATTTGAGTTAGAGCCTGTAGAATTTACATTGGTTGAAGGACTCAGCGAAAAGTATGCAGACCTTGATAATAGGGCTTTTGCTTATGATGGTAAAATCTACACTCTGGGTGAAAGTACGCTCAAGGATATGATTGACGGCGGAATTCCTTTCGATGAGGATGAACTGAACAATAAGGGCAATAATGTAAACAGCAACTATGAAACAGCAGCTTATACTGTACGTATCAATGATTTTGTAAGCATTCAGCTCTCTTTTATGAATATAACAGAAGATAACCTTACTGAAGAGGAATGTCTGCTTTCCGAAGTAAGATGGTATACTATCTATGTTCCGAAGCCTGATTTTGATGACAGCAGAAATGAGGAAATAGTTTCTAACCTTAACGATGCTGCAAGCAAGATCTGCTTCTCATTCCCACTTGACCTTACAAAGGAACAGCTTCTGGAAAACAATGCTGACGCAACCGAAATCGACGATTACAACGGCGTTGAGTACAAGATTGATTCTGAAATTTATCTTGGCGACAGTGGTTATGATTTTGACTTTAATTCTGACACAAATCAGCTTGAAGAGGTTTACATTACCTGGATTCCCTAAGTTAAAACACCATGCTATATCAGCACTGCACGGTTTTTGTGCGGTGCTGTTTTATTTTTGCGTCTGTAGGCAATAATTTTACTTGCATTCAGACGAATTATGTGCTATACTATATGTATATTGATTTTTTGGAGGAATAGAAAATGGTAGTTATCGAAATGGAAAACGGAAAGAAGATCGAGATCGAGCTGTATCCGGAGATCGCTCCGATCACCTGCGAAAATTTTGAGAAACTTGTAAACGATGGTTATTACAACGGTCTTACATTCCACCGTGTAATTCAGGGCTTTATGATTCAGGGTGGATGTCCTGACGGTACTGGTATGGGCGGTCCCGGCTGGAACATCAAGGGTGAGTTTGCTGCAAATGGTGTAGTAAACAATCTGAAGCACACCAGAGGAGTTATCTCTATGGCTCGTTCCATGAATCCCAATTCTGCTGGTTCTCAGTTCTTCATCATGCACGAGGACGCTCCTCATCTTGATGGTCAGTATGCAGCATTCGGCAAAGTTGTATCCGGTATGGACGCAGTTGATGAGATCGCTGAGTGTGATACAGATTACAGAGACAAGCCCCTCACTCCTCAGATAATGAAGAGTGTAACGATCAAGTAAGCACAAATATGTACTGCCGCAGCTGTTACACTGCGGCAGTTTAATATATTTATCAGAGGTACATTATGGCACGTTCATCAAGTTACAACACCAGACAAAAGGAGCATATCCTAAGCATTCTCAGAGATAACAGCTCCAAGCATATTACAGCCGGGCTTCTTGCACACTATCTTCAGGAGCAGGGAACACCTGTGGGCATAGCAACCATATACCGGTATCTTGACCAGCTTGCCGAAGAAGGAATTGTGCGAAAATATACTATAGACAGCAAAACAGGTGCCTGCTATCAGTATATAGGTGAGAAGCATAACTGCAGCGAACACTTTCATCTGAAGTGTATAAAGTGCGAAAAGCTGTTCCACGTTGAATGCGAATATCTCAGCGAGCTTGGAGAGCATATACTTGCTCACCATGGATTTGCTGTAGACCATACAAAGACAGTCCTTTACGGCTGCTGCAGTGAATGCAGATAATTCAGAATATATTATTCTGCTTGGAAATACCGGTAAGATCCTTCATAGGACGCTCGTATATTCTCACAGGTGCCTGATCCAGAAATACACATGGAGGCTCATTCTGCTTCATCTGTGAAGCCAGCCTTGGAGTATATATTTTAGTCTCATCATAAGTCATGTGCTGCACGGGTCTGTCTTTCTGAATATCCATACACTTTCTCCTTACAGATAGGGCTTCAGACGTTCGATATACGCTTCTTCACGGCGTATCATTTCCTTACCCTGACGGCGGATGTCATCAGGTGCATTTTTGTTTTTATTCATAAGCTCAGTCATCTGAACGATTCCCATGTTAGTGCCCTGAACCATCAGCTTTGCGATCTCGTTGGTGTCGATTCCGCCGATAGAGTGCAGAGCCACATTCATCTCAGTGCAGAGCTTAGCCATAGTGCCTTTGGATTCAGGTGTAATATTATTCTGAAGCATCTGTTCAGTGAGAGCAGATTTCTCCTTCTTATAATATTCCATCTGCTTGTGAAGCTCCTTGCTGAGATTCTGATTTCTGGTTTTAGGAAGCACGGTTTCAATAGCGTCAATTCCTACTGAAGCGTTTTTATAGTATCCGTTCAGCAGGCTTGTTATCTGTTCCATAGTGATTTTCCTTTCTGTTTTTATTTATTGATATTATTCCTCATTTCTTATTATTTATACATCTGATATCCGGAGGTTTATATGTACGGAAAAATATTCGTAAAAGGCATAGGATATTACATTTTTGCAGAGCTGCTGAGCCTGTTTCTGGTGTTTTCACTGGGACTAATAGGAAATATTTTCTTCAGACTTCTCAGTCTCATATGCTGTGCAGGAATCATGATCTGCCTTGTGATAAATTTTGCGATAAACTGCCAGAAGGAGGCAAGGCTCTCCGGCGCTGACAGTGGTGCAGCGGAGCCGGTTATTGCCGGAATATCTGCATCTTTTGTTTATTTTGTACTGTATCTGTTGCTGCTTGCTGCCAAGGCAGGCTTGCTTCCGGATACATTTTACCGCACATATAAGCTCCTTAATGCTCCTGTCATGAATCTCCTCAATCTTATATCATCCGACATAGCAGCGTCTTCATTGGGACTGCCTGCTCTTGCTGTTATGCTTCTTATTTCTCTCATACCGATGATTACAGCTATCATAACCTATATGATGTGCAGAAAAGGCGTAATTCCTGAGGATTTTATTTTCCAGAAAAAGTAAAAAAAACGCTTCCGGATGATTCGTTTCATTCGGAAGCGTTTATCTTTACTCGATGTCTTCAAGTATGCTGAGCGCTTTGGCATATTTATATTTCCAATACTCCCGCTTTTCCTGCGAAACTGCCTCCGGATCAGTTATCCTGCTCTGGTCGGAATTGTGGTGTATATCCGCAAGCTTCACAGCCTTGGCGAGAGGGTTCTGCTTTATAGCTCTTACATAATCAAAGTAGTCAGTACCTTCAGCATGAGTCAGCAGTCGGAGGGCATCAGTAATTTCCGGAGGGAACTCCTTTTCAAGCTGTTCGATAGTCACATCAGTATCCTCCGCCACATCATGAAGAAGTGCAATACAGACGGTCATTTCATCAGTCATCTGTTCTGCAACGTGATATGGGTGAAATATATATGGCACGCCGTTTCTGTCATATTGTCCCTCATGTGCATGATATGCAATGCGCATAGCCTTGTTCGTAAGCTCAGTGTATATCATAATTAACCTCCTGTTCGCTCGTGATATTAGAGTTATAATACATCTTAATTCAGTTTTTGTCAAGAGCTGATATGAGATCAGGGTCATAATCAATTGCTTCAGGACATACACATATACCAAAAAACGAACTGGAGGAATATATGTATGAAGAAGCTCTGGAAGAAGATCGGGAAAAAGCTCACAGCACTTATCCTCGTAGCTGCAGCAGGTTCAGCGGCAGTTTATTTCGGAGGAACTAAGGCTATTGAAAATGTAATTGAAGCATCCGTAATAAAACAGCCCTACGAACCGCCGATAATTATTCTTGATGCAGGTCACGGCGGAATTGACGGCGGATGTTCCTCGGTGAATGATGTACCGGAAAAAGGGATAAATCTGAATATTCTGCTCCATCTTCGTGAGCTTCTGCGTATAAACGGCTACTCCGTTGAGGTTACACGTGACACAGACAGATCAATTCATGATGATGGAATCGAGGGAATCGCCAATCAGAAGAGCTCCGATATGGACAACAGACTTGCGCTTTTCAATAAATATGACAACGCCGTCTGTCTGTCGATCCACCAGAATCAGTTTACAGATTCATCCTACAGCGGCGCACAGATGTTCTATTCGAATCAGGTAAAAGGCAGCTCAGCACTTGCGCAATCAGTACAGGACGCTTTTGTTGAGCAGCTCCAGCCTGATAACGCACGTGAGATCAAGCTCTGCGGCGAGGAACTGTTTCTCTGCTATTTCTGCGAGAATCCAACTGTTATGGTAGAATGCGGTTTCCTTTCAAATCCTGAGGAAGCTGCGCTTCTTGAAACAGAGGAGTACCAGCAAAAGGTTGCTTTTACGATTTTCTGCGGGCTTCAGAATTATCTTGCTTCTCTTGTGTAATTTTTCTTCCAGCCTCCTTGATTTACCATATCTTATGTGCTATAATGAATAATAGATAAATAAACCAAGGAGGCAACACCTTAAAATGAAAAGCTATATAAGAATTATAAGTATACTGGCAGCATCTGTCTTTATGTGTACACAGCCGCTGAATATGCTCCACGCTTCTGCAGATGATACGGTCGAAGCTATTGCAGTTGAGGAAGAACAGCTTGAACCGGATGTTATTACTGAAGCAGTTACGACTGAAGCTGATGCAGAAATGACAACTACTGAAGTAACTACTGTGACTGGAGCTGCAGTTGATACCGCAACGACAGTAACAGCCTCTGACCAGATGGAAACTACGGAAGCTACAGAAGAATCTGCGCCTTATGACGAACCGGATGTCATATCTCTTGGTGATGTTGATAATAATGGGGTTATTGGTCTTGACGATGCTTCCCTTATTCTGAAGGCTTATGCGTTTGCCGCCGCAGGTCTTGAGCTGGAGCTTACCGAAAGTCAGCTCATAAGTGCTGACTGCAATTGCGATGGTACAATAAATCTTGATGACGCTTCACTTACGCTCGGCTACTATGCAGCATCTGCCTCCGGACTTTTTACAGGTACATTTGAGGAGTATATAGTAAATCCTCCTGTTGTTACAACACCTGTAACTACGACGACTACTACAACCACTACGACAACTACCACCACCACTACTACAACTACTACCACAACCACTACAACTACAACATCTGCATCTGAAACTACAACTACCACCACTACAACTACAGCTATGCCGGACAGTACAACGCTTGAAGTAAACTGTATCCTCCAGAATGCGTCGCCATCACTTCCCACAGGCTGCGAAGCCACAGCTCTTACAATTGCGCTGAATTACTACGGCTTCAATGCAAATAAATATGATATGGCAATGACCTATCTGCCGAGAATGAACTTTACCGGCAGCTATGGAGCTGATTTTACCTATGTATTTCCGGGTACACCGACGCTTTCCTCAGGATACGGCTGTTATGCACCTGCGATAGTGGCTACAGCCAACGCATACTTCACTGCTCAGAAGAATGCGTCCTATGCTGAAAATATTACTGGCACAAGCTTTACCGACCTCTATGAATACATAGCTGCAGGAACCCCGGTCGTTTTCTGGGGAACGATGAATATGTGCAATCCTACAACGGGAGGAACATGGTCAACTCCGGACGGGAAAAGTGTTACATGGAAAAGAAGCGAGCATTGTCTTGTTCTTGTAGGATATGACAAAAACGCCGGAACTGTTCTCGTAGCCGATCCTCTCAGAGGTACTGTTACATATAGCGCAAGTTTAGTAGAATCACGCTATAATGCTCTTGGTAAAAATGCCGTCATAATCCACCCGTCATCTGAGTATAAGGGTGAAACTGACGGCGTGGTTTCCGGCGGTGTTTACCGTATCAGAAATTCCGGCAGCGGACTGTACCTTTCAGTATCCGGCGGTTCTGATTCAAACGGAACCAATCTGATCCAGTCCGCTGAGGACGGCAGTCTTTCCCAGCAGTTCAGAATCAGCTATGACTCAGAGACAAATTCCTACAGACTGTATGCCATGTGCTCCTCTGACGGCACGAATAGGGTAGTGGATCTTGTTAAAATAGGCGGCTGGGTAGTAAGCGGCAGCAATGCGCAGATATATGCACCTGTTGATGCACCGGCACAGACTTTTGTGCTTGAACCTCAGGCGGATGGCAGGATGCGTATTTCATGCCGTACAAACAGAAGTGCTTGCCTTGCTGCTAACGGCACGTCAAGCGGCACATCAAGCGGTACATATTATACATCATCCGGTAACGCTGTAATACAGAATTTCTCAGGCACAGATAACCAGCTTTGGTATCTTGAACTCATTCAGTAATACAAACGGTGCTCATTTAATGTAAAAAAACCTCATGACTATCATAGGATAGTCATGAGGTTTTCTATTTATGACCGCTTAGTCTCTGAAGAAGCTTTTTGCCTTGACAAAAGGCATATACCTAAAATAACGAGCAGAAGCACAATAGCAAATGTCATCCATCCTATAAGCATAGGAAGACCCTTTGATGCGAACATATCGTAGTAGCCCTTCAGATATATCACACATATAACCGGAGGGATAAAATATGTCATATAAAGCCTCAGATAAGCGGGGAATTTTATTCCGGCTCCGGTATTGACTTCTTCGATGAAATTCTTCCATCCCCATCCGTTTCTGCGCACGCAGAACAGCACAAATACCAGAGAGCCAAGGGGAAGAATGTTGTTTGATACAAGGAAATCCTCGAAATCCATGATGTTTGTACCTTCGCCAATAATATGAACATCTGAAAGCGCAGAAAATCCGAGGATAGCAGGCATTGAAAGCAGAAGCATGGCAAAGAGATTCACTATAATAGCCTTTTTGCGTGTCCATCCGAGAAGCTCCGAAGTCATGGAAATTATATTCTCAAATACAGCTATGACAGTAGTAAAAGCCGCAAATGTCATAAACAGGAAGAAAAGTGCACCCCATGCCTGTCCGCCAGCCATATTCGCAAATACATTTGGCAGAGTTTTAAACAGCAGGGAAGGACCAGCGTCCGGTTCAACATTATATGCAAAGCAGGCTGGAATGATCACAAGTCCAGCCATAAGTGCTATGGCAGTATCAAGAGCGACAACATTGATAGCTTCGCCTGTAAGACGGCGGTCTTTTTTCATATAGCTTCCGAATATCTCCATAGAACCCGTACCGACGCTTATGGTGAAGAATGCCTGCGTCATAGCTGCAAAGGTTACATTTCCAATGCCCTGTTTCATAAGACGACCAAAGTCAGGCTTCAGATAGAAGGAAACGCCCTCCCATGCGCCGTCAAGGCAAAGTGAATTGACCACGAGTACAAGCATAAGGATGATAAGAAGTGTCATGATGTACTTGGTGATCTTTTCAATTCCCTTCTGAAGACTTAGTGCACATACGCCCATACCGAGAACGATAACAATTGCAGTAAATATCATCATCGTTGAAGGTGAAGCGAGCATATTGTCAAATACCGCAGGGATATCCTCAGCAGCCGCAGCTGCCATACCGCCGGTTGCATATCTGAAAACATAGAAAAGCATCCAGCCTGTTACCATGGTGTAGAACATCATCAGCAGATAATTTCCGGCAATACCGGCATATTTGACAGAATGCCACTTTGTGCCTTCAGGCTCAAGCGTTTCATACGCCCATGAAATACTCTTTCGGCTGCTTCTTCCTACAGCAAACTCGCATATCAGGATAGGCAGTCCCAGCAAAATCAGGCAGAGAAGATAAATAAGAAGAAATGCGCCGCCTCCGTACTGACTGCAGATGTAGGGAAATTTCCATACATTTCCAAGACCTATAGCGCATCCGGCGGATACAAGAATGAACCCGAGTCTTGAATTAAAGGTGGAACGCTTCTGAGTAGTTTCTTTCATAAGAACTCCTTTTATGGTTTATTTTTTCCATGTTGCAGGAGAGAACAGCAGCAGCATGGGGAACAGCTCAAGTCTGCCTGCAAGCATATCAAAGATCAGGACCAGCTTGGACGGTAGTGAAAAGAACTGGAAATTCTGTGTAGGGCCTACCATTTCAAAGCCGGGTCCGATATTATTGAGTGTTGCAGCAACGGCGCTGAAATTTGTTATAAAATCATGCCCCTCTATGGAAAGCAGAAGTATAGAAGTCGAGCAGATCACTATATATACGATAAGATATATATTCAGTGAGCGAACGCTTTCATGAGGTATCTCATGTCCGTCCATTTTAATTTTCTTCACAAGCTTCGGGTGAATCTGTATCTGCAGCTCCTTGACAATGGTCTTGAACATAATGATTATTCTTGACACCTTCATGCCGCCGCCTGTGCTTCCTGCACACGCTCCGATAAACATAAGCATCAGCAGGATGGTGCGTGAAAGCTCCGGCCATGTATTGAAGTCAGTAGTAGAAAATCCGGTAGTAGTTATAATTGAGCCGACAGTAAAGGCAGAATGGCGGGCTGCTTCACCGAGAGAGCCGTACAGTTCACGTATATTAAGTGTTATGATTCCGGCAGAAGCGAAAATTATACCCATATAGACCCACACTTCAGATATCCGCAGCGCATCCTTCCAGCGTCTGTAAAGAAGCAGGAAGTACATATTGAAATTGATACCGAAAAGTATCATGAACACTGTAACTATTATCTGAATCGCCGGAGAAAAGCTTCCCATGCTGTCATTGCGGAATCCGAATCCACCGGTACCTGCGGTAGCAAATGATGTATTCATAGCATCAAACAGGGACATATCAGCAAACAATAGTATGATAAACTCGATCATTGTAAGAGCAAAATACATGGCATATAGAATAAATGCGGTGGTCTTGACCTTAGGTACAAGCTTTCCAACCATAGGGCCGGGGCTTTCAGCACGCATCATATTCATATTGCCTGCACCCGAAAGAGGCAGGAATGCCATGATAAATACCAGTACGCCCATGCCGCCTATCCAGTGTGTAAAGCTTCGCCAGAATATGCAGCATTTCGGCAGCGATTCAACATCCGCAAGAATGCTTGCACCTGTAGTTGTAAAGCCCGAAACCGACTCGAAAAGTGCATCAATAAATTCAGGGATCGCACCGCACAGGAAAAGGGGAAGTGCTCCGGATAAGCTCATAACTATCCAGCTGAGTGACACAATTACAAATCCTTCCTTAGCATATAGTGTTTTCTTTTTCGGCTTTTTAATGAGCAACATCATACCTGCGCCGAGAGAAAATACCGCCGACGCAAGAAAAGACCATGCCGCCTGTTCCTCATAAATAATCCCTACAATAGCCGGAAGCAGGTGAAAGACGGCGTTAAAGCACAGCACCCATCCCAGCACAAGAAAAATCATAGCAAAATTCATGTTTCCTCCATCATTCAAGAATGTCACATATATCGTGCATACCAATCTTACGTGACACTACGACAACTGAATCACCCATCTGAATTGAATCCTGACCTCTTGGAATGATCATCCTGCCATCCCTGACTATACCTGCAATAAGAACATTGTCTATAAAATGCAGATTCTGAAGGGGGACATCAACAATAGACGACCTTTCACGTATAACGAACTCAGCCGCTTCAACCTTTCCCTTGCTCAGACTGTAGAGAGTCTCCACGTTACTGCCCATAGAATTTTTCATGGCACGTACAAATCTGATGATATTTCCAGCAGTGATAAGCTTGGGATTTACAACCGAGTCAAGGTCAAGCTTCTGGATGATGCTGTCATATTCCGCACGGTTTACTTTAGTTACGATTTTGCCCTTCATACTGTCCTTTGCAAAAAGCGAAAGGAGAATATTTTCCTCGTCAAGATTAGTAAGGGAAACAAATGCTCCTGCATTCTCAATGCCTTCTTCAAGGAGAGTTTCCTTTTCGGAAGCGTCGCCATGTATAATGACAGCATCCGGCAGTTCACGGCAAAGCTCTTCGCAGCGTGAGAGCTTATGCTCGATTATCTTGACCTTGATACCTGCCTTGATCAGGATCTTGCTTAGGTAATATGCGATATTTCCGCCGCCGGCGATTATAACATCCTTTATCTGATTGGAGTGATAATTTATTCTCCGGAAGAAACGGTTAGCGTTAAGAGGCGTGGCAACAACTGAAATCATATCGCCCTGTCTGAAAGTCATATCACCGCCAGGAATGATAGCCTCCTCTCCACGCTCTATCATGCAGACAAGAACGTCGCATTTCAGCTTAGTGCTTATTTCCTTGACGGAATAGTCCGCAAGAACGCATTTATCCGGAAGTCTGAATTTCAGAAGTTCCAGCCTGCCCTTAGCGAATGTATCTATTTTCATTGCAGAAGGGAAGCGTATGACACGAGCCATTTCACTTGCAGCAGCAAATTCAGGATTTATAACCATTGCAAGACGCAGCTCCTCCTGAAGATAAGGCGCATCCTTGCTGTATTCAGGGCTGCGCACTCTTGCGATGGTCTGGCATCTGCCGGCTTTTTTCGCAACAAGACAGCACAGAAGATTAAGCTCGTCCGAAGCTGTTACAGCAATCATCAGATCAGTATGTTCGATCCCTGCTTCAAGCTGGACGCTATAAGTAGCACCATTGCCTGTTACACCCATAACATCATACTTATTTGTAGCTTCCTTGATCTTGGATTCATTTACATCAATTACGGTAATATCATCGCCCTCAGCGGACAGCTGCTCAATAAGAGCTTGTCCGACCTTGCCGCAGCCTACAATCATAATATTCATGGAAATAACCGCCTTTCCTGTAGTCACAGATATTCATTATATTGTACCACATATAAACTGGCCTTTCAACTGTTTTATTAAAAAATTCATTAAAACAGTGTTTTAGCGCATAATATATTATCCTGCGGTTTCTGAGGAAAGCACTGGCGCACAGTTGCAAAAACAAAAAAATATTGTTGTAAAACCAAAAAAAAGAAAGAAATGGCAGAAAAAGTGGAAAAATTCACGAACTTATGGTATAATTTAAAGGCTAATATTTTTATATGAGAAACGATCAGTTTCTGTTTAAGGAGGTTAATATATGAGAAAAGTACAATTTACCGAAACAGTTCTGCGTGATGCAAACCAGTCTCTCATGGCGACACGTCTTCCGTATAAGGATTACGAAGATATTCTGCCGACTATGGATCAGGCTGGTTATTATTCTGTAGAATGCTGGGGCGGTGCAACATTCGATTCCTGTCTCCGTTACCTTGACGAAGATCCGTGGGAAAGACTGCGCAACCTTAGAAAGAACCTGCCTAACAGCAAGCTTCAGATGCTGCTACGTGGTCAGAATCTTCTGGGCTATAAGCACTATCATGATGATGTTGTAGAGAAGTTTATCGAGCTTTCCATCAAGAACGGCATTGACATTATCCGTATCTTTGATGCGCTCAACGATTTCCGCAACATCAAGACAGCTCTTGAAGCTACTATGAAGTATGCAACTCCTAATACTGTTGCATCCGGCTGTATTTCCTACACCCAGAGTCCTGTGCATACTGTAGAAAAATATGTAGAGATGTGCAAGGAACTGAAGTCGATGGGCTTCCAGACAATCTGCCTCAAGGATATGGCAGGAACAATGACTCCCTATGAGGCTGAACACCTTATCAAGGGAATCAAGGACGCAGTAGGCGATATTCCGCTTATCCTCCACACACACAGTACCACTGGCATGGCTTATATGACCCTGCTGAAGGCTATTGAGTGCGGCATTGATGTTATTGACACAGCTGCATCATGCTTCTCCGGAGGTACATCTCAGCCTTCTACTGAAACGATGTTCTATATGCTTCAGCAGTATGGTATTGAAACAGGTGTTGACGAAGCTAAGATGAACGAGGTAAACGAATACTTCAAGCCTATAAAGCAGAAGTATATTGACAACGGCATGATCAACCCCAAGAGCCTTGCGACTGACGCTCAGGCACTGGTATACAAGGTTCCGGGCGGTATGCTTTCCAACATGATCGCAAACCTTACCGATATGAAGGCTATGGACAAGTTTGACGCTGCACTTCAGGAAATCCCGAAGGTTCGTGCAGATTTGGGCTATCCGCCGCTGGTAACTCCGCTGTCTCAGATGGTAGGAAATCAGGCTGTTACAAACGTACTTGTTGGCGAGCGCTACAAGCAGATCTCCAAGGAAGTAAAGAATTATATCAAGGGCGAATACGGCATTGCACCTGCACCTGTAGACAAGGATCTTCAGAACAAGGTTCTCGGCGAAGGCGGCGTACCGGTTGACTGCCGTATTGAAGATGAAAAGCGTACCGGCGAGGAGCTCAAGGACGCTGCAGCAGCTCTTGGCGATCTGGCTCGCTCTGAAGAGGATCTCATGAGCTATATCTGCTTCCCTGACCAGACTGTGAAGTACCTTGAAAAGCGTAAGGCACAGGAAGAAAACGAAGCTGTTTATACCATTGAGGAAATGTAAGGAGGGAAGTGTAAGATGGCAATATTTCCCGAATCTGTTTCAATGAGTATCGGCGAAGCTGGTATTACCGCAATTTTTGGTTATTCTGTTGTATTTGCCGGTCTTGTTATTCTTATGGTTCTGATCAGCGCAGTAGGCGCATATTTCAAGGCTAAGGACAAGAAGGCTGCCGCAGCAGCTGCATCCGCACCTTCAGCTGAACCTGTAAAGCAGGAAGCTGCACCGGTTCAGGTTGCTCCTGGTTCTGCTGGTCATGTGAAGCTGTTTGACGTACCGGATAAGGAAGCTGCTATGGTTATGGCTGTAGTGGCTCATAAAATGCAGAAGCCGCTTAATGAGCTGCGTTTCATTTCAATCAAGGAGGTAAAGAGCGATGAAATATAAAGTAACACTTAACGGAAAGACATACGAAGTAGAGGTCGAGGCTGGTAAGGCAATTCTTCTTGATGAATATGAAGCACTTGCACCGGCACCGGCGGCAGCTGCTGCCCCTGCAGTATCTGCACCTGTGGCTGCCGCACCTGCTGCAGCACAGGCACCGGCAGCTGTATCACTTGCAGCTGGCGAAACAGTAGAGTCACCTATGCCCGGAAACATTCTCAGTGTAAACGTAAAGCAGGGTGATCAGGTCAAGGAAGGTCAGGTTCTGGCTATCCTCGAAGCTATGAAGATGGAAAACGAAATTCCGGCACCTAAGGACGGTACGATCGTACAGGTAGTAACTTCAAAGGGTGCTGTTGTAGAGACAGGTTCACCGCTGTTCGTTATCGGTTAAGGAGGGTAAGAGATGAATATACTTGAAACCCTTCAGACGCTGCTTGAAGATTCCGGCTTTATGGGATTCTTCATGGATGGCGGATGGAAAAACCTTATTATGATCGCAGTTGCCTGCGTCCTTCTGTATCTTGGAATAAAAAAGCAGTTTGAACCTCTGCTTCTGGTTGGTATCGCATTCGGATGCTTACTTGTTAATATTTCCAACTTCTTTGTGGATGGTGCAAGCTCTGCTAATGCGCTTTATCACCCTGAACTGTGGAGTGCTTTCCTTGATGAAACAAGCGAACACTACCATAGCTACGGTAATATCATGGCTAATGGCGGATTGCTTGATATTCTCTATATCGGCGTAAAGACTGGTCTTTATCCGTCGCTGATTTTCCTTGGCGTTGGTGCAATGACAGACTTCGGCCCGCTGCTTGCAAACCCCAAGAGCCTGCTTCTCGGAGCTGCTGCACAGATGGGTGTATTTCTTGCATTCTTCGGTGCTGTATGCCTCGGTTTCGACGGCAATGAAGCTGCTTCAATCGGTATCATCGGCGGTGCTGATGGACCGACAGCGATCTTCCTTACAAGTAAGCTTGCTCCGCATCTTCTCGGCCCGATCGCTATTGCGGCATACTCATATATGGCGCTTATCCCTCTTATTCAGCCGCCGCTGATGAAGCTTCTCACAACTGAGAAGGAGCGTAAGGTCAAGATGGTTCAGTCTCGACAGGTTTCCAAAACTGAAAAGATACTGTTCCCAATTATTGTAAGCCTTTTCGTAATCCTGCTCCTGCCGTCAACAGCTCCGCTCATCGGCTGTCTGATGCTTGGCAATCTTTGGAGAGAGTGCGGTGTTACAGCAAGACTGTCTGATACTGTTCAGAATGCACTGATGAATATTGTTACAGTATTCCTCGGTATCTCTGTTGGCGCAACAACAGTTGCATCTTCTTTCCTGTCACTCCAGACTCTGTTTATTGTAATTCTCGGTCTGATAGCATTCGGCTTCTCAACTGTAGGCGGTCTGCTGGTTGGCAAGATCATGTACAAGCTGTCCGGCGGAAAAATCAATCCGCTTATCGGTTCTGCTGGCGTATCCGCAGTTCCTATGGCAGCTCGTGTTTCCCAGGATGTTGGTAAGAAGTACAACCCCAGCAACTTCCTGCTGATGCACGCTATGGGTCCCAATGTTGCAGGCGTTATCGGTTCTGCAATTGCAGCTGGTTTCCTTCTGGCTGTATTCAAGTAATCATATAGCTGCAAATAATAACGGCTTGCGCAGAAAATGCGCAAGCCGTTTTATTGTTATATGTTCTTCAGGATTTCCTTGTTCTTCTTCTGCTTATCAGCATATAAAGCAGCATCGGCAAACTTGATGTAATTCTGAATGCTTTCATCAGGTTTGCATATGATCTTGTGAAGTCCAATGCTGACAGTTATGTTGTAAGGCTTGTCGCTGAGGATGTTGTATTCCGCAGCATTTTTCTTTACACAGGTATATATCTGTTCTATAGCCTTGTCAGCATCATCAACCACTGCAAAGGCAGCAAACTCATCACCGCCGATTCGACCGATAACATCCAGCATAGGAATGCAGGCACTGAGATACTGTATGCAGGTTTTGATAGCGTGGTCGCCTTCATTATGTCCGAAGGTATCATTCAGCTTCTTTAGGTTATCAAGATCAGCAAGCAGCAGAACAGCTTCCTTGCCGTTTGATTCTTCTGCATTCATCAGGAAGTTTGACAGATGGTAGAAGCCTCTCCGGTTATATGCACCTGTAAGCTCATCAGAGTCAGAGATCCTCTTTAACCGCTGATTATCGAACTCGGCAGCCTGCAGACTACCTTCCAGTTCCTTCACAAGACGGGTCAGCTTGATGGCAGAACATATCTGAGGTGAAGCGGAATAAATCTGAGAGAAAGAGTTCGGCTCAAGCTCACACACCAACAGACCATACTGTTCTTCATTTGAAAACAACGGAACCATAATGAATGTAAAGCGTCTATTCTTTGGGATGTATTTATTGTCAATGCAGTTCATAGTGGGGATTTCCTGATTGGGCGGATAAACATTCTGCAATTCCTTGCCATTATGATATGATTTAAGGCATAGAATATCCGGCATTATCCATTTATCATACTGATAGTGCACAACCGGTTCCTTGAAAACATAGACATAGCTGCTGCGGAAGTTTACTCTCTGCAGATTATTGATAATGGAATAGTAGCTTTGATCCTCGTCGTTACAGTTTACCATCATGTCCTTATTTATATTGCTGATAAGGAAGTTGCTGTACGAAAGACTTGTTCTGAGTCTGTACTGCTGCTGAACGCTGTAATCGAGAAGTGCGTCAGTTTCGGTGTTGTATATCTGCTCAACAGCAAGCTGCCGTTCTGAATCATCGCCGCACAATTTCAGTGCGCAATTTCTTGAATACTGGAATATTTTCTTCAGAAGTGAGATCTGAATCGGTATATTTTCAGTACGGCTGAATATCATATTTATCCGTTCTGAAAACTCCGAAGAGTCGATAGATTTACCGTGACACAGCTGTTCAATTTCATCGGAGATCAGTTTCCATATATCGTGAATGAATCTTGTCTTTTTAAGGCTTTGCACGTCGCCGATATATTTATTGAAAATTTTCGCTGTAATTGACTGGGCCGAAGCGTTTCTGGAGATACATTTGTCAGAATCATTATCATAACTGCTGCATGATTCACGTATTACAAGACGTGCCTCCAGATTCATACCGCAGGCATGATTTGTTTCAATCATTTCATATGCGGAATATATGGAGCGATAGCCCATTTCGCTCAGGTTGGTACGTATCGTAGTCAGCATAGGCTTCAGGCTTGTAGCCACCTCTGAGTCGTCAAAACCTGTAACAAGAATATCCTTGCCAACACGGAGATTGCGTTCCTGAAATACATTATATCCGCCGACGCACATCTTATCATTAGCAAAGCATATAGCCTCAACGTCCGGATTGGCGTCAAGAATAGCCCTCACAACATCCTCAGAAGCCTCAGAGAAATTGCCATAGCCAATAAGCGAGTCATCATAGGGGAGTCCATGCTCATCCATAACAGTCTTATAGCATTCAAGACGAGACATTGCATCGTCATTGCCCTGCGGACCTGAAACGAATCCGATTTTCCTGCAGCCGCAGTCTTCGATCAGATGATTTACAGCCAGTTTCATAGCTTCAGGATTGAAGTGAATACAGGGATAACCCGGATATTCCACTTCCATAGTAAGTACAGGAAGATTCCTGAAGCCACGGAGAAACTGTATCATCTCCTGCTGTGAGATATATGAACCTATAGTACCAGCGGACACAATAAGAGCATCAAGGTTATCCGCAGATACATAATTATATATAACATTGTACTGATAGTCATATATAGAGTATTTTTCATCGTCAGCAACAGCGTTGATACCTCTGCCGGGAAGCAAAATCAGGTTTATGTCAAGCTCTTCAGCAGCGGAAATTGCGCCTTTAAGAACCTCGGAAGCATACTCATTTTCAAGGTGATGTATCATCAGACCAACATAATATCTTTTTTTATCTGCCATTTGTTTTCCTCCTTCAGGAGTAATGATATAACTACTCACTATAATTATATCACTTTCATGAATAAAATGGAAGTGTCTAAAATCCGATTTTTATTCACTTTTTTTGTTAGATTTGCACAAATTACACCACATATGTTTTATCTTACTATTTTAATGATCTTATATCCTTCGTGAGTAACGGCCTTTTTAAGAGCTGAATCACTTATGTCACAGCACAATTTCACTACAGCGATGCCCTTTTGAAAATCAGGTATAGCTTCCTGAACCTGCGGTAAAGCCTCAAGTGCATTTTTAACTGAAGCCTCACAGTGATGACACATCATGCCTTTGATATACATGGTTATCTCTGAAGCATCTTCGGTTTCATCAGCAAGAGAATTCTTGATAATTCTGTCGTGCTTTGAAGAATGAATATCCTTAAAATTCAGCCGCAAAGCATTTGAAACAACGCAGAAGCTTGACAGGCTCATTGCGGCAGCACCAAACATAGGGCTAAGCTGGATTCCCAATAAAGGTATCCACAGACCTGCAGCAAGAGGAATACCGATAACATTGTAAATAAACGCCCAGAAAAGGTTCTCGTGAATGTTTTTCAGTACACTGCGGCTGAGCCGGATCGCTGCAGGAACATCGGTGAGGCGGCTGTTCATAAGAACAACATCGGCAGCTTCTATTGCTATATCAGTGCCTGCACCGATTGCCATGCCTATATCAGCACGTGTAAGTGCAGGTGCGTCGTTTATTCCGTCACCGACCATTATCGTTCTGCCCTTGGCGCTGAGCTTTCTTATAGCAGCCTCCTTGCCGTCAGGCCGCACACCTGCAATTATCTCATCAGTGCCGCACAGTTTACCAATAGCAGCAGCTGTTCGCTCATGGTCGCCGGTAAGCATGACAACATGAAGTCCCATATTTTTCAGCTCTCGTATAGCCTCAGGGCTTTCTTCCTTGATAACATCAGCAACAGCAATTACGCCAAGGAGCTTGCCATCCTCAGCAAAGAATAGGGGAGTCTTGCCGCTTTCCGCAAGTGTCAGTGCTGCATCTGCAATGGACTTGGGGACGGATGCTGATTCTGATATGAATTTCTGATTACCGCCTGATAGTCTTCTTCCACACCGTATTCCAGTCAGACCGTTGCCGGAATGAGCCATAAAATCATGTACATCATCCGCAGCAATATTCTGAACAGCTGCATATTTCAATACAGCTTTTGCAAGAGGGTGTTCACTTTTGCTTTCAAGAGACGCAGCTGCAAGAATCAGCTCATTTTCAGTGACACCAGGGCAGGGAAGTATATCAGTAACAGTTGGTTCTCCCTTTGTTATAGTGCCTGTTTTATCCAGAACCACTATCTGAGCTTTTCCTGTATGCTCAAGTGCAGCTGCATTTTTAAACAGAATACCATTTTTCGCTCCCATACCGCTTCCTACCATAACTGCCACAGGAGTTGCAAGACCCAGTGCACACGGACAGCTTATGACAAGGACAGATATCGCCCTTGCAAGTGAAAAGCCTGCTGTTTCACCGACGATAAGCCATATGATCAGAGTTATAACAGCAATTCCAATTACAGCCGGCACAAAAAATCCGGCTACCTTATCAGCCGCCTTAGCAATAGGCGCTTTAGACGATGCAGCTTCGCTGACCATACGAATTATCTGAGACAGAGCTGTATCTTCGCCTACATACTCAGCCTCACATTTCATAAAACCTGATTGATTTATTGTAGCAGCGGATACAGTATCCCCAGTTCCTTTCTCTACCGGTATGCTCTCACCTGTAAGCGCAGATTCATCTACAGCACTGTTTCCCTCGATAACAACGCCATCAACAGGTATACTTTCACCTGGGCGAACGACAAAGACATCGCCTTTTTTAACCTCTGATGCAGGAATTACTGCTTCCACGCCATCACGGACAACAACCGCTGTCTTTGGCGTAAGATCTACAAGACTTTTAAGTGCATCTGTAGTTTTGCCCTTCGAACGTGATTCAAGCATTTTGCCTACAGTGATAAGAGTAAGTATCATTGCAGCTGATTCAAAGTAGAAATCATGCAGGTAATGCCACGCCGCTTCAGCACCGCCTGTAAGAGCATCGGAAGTCATCGCATAAAGAACAAACAGGCTGTATCCGAATGATGCGCCGGAACCCATTGCAACCAAAGTATCCATATTCGGTGCAAGGCTCTTTATGCCTTTCAATCCGTTTATGAAAAACTTCCTGTTGATAATCATAACTATTATTGTAAGAAGCATCTCAGTAATGCCGATAGCGATGGGGTTGCTGCTGAGCACATCCGGAAGCCACCATCCCCACATTACATGACCCATGGAAATATACATGAGCACCAATAGAAAGATTACTGATGATATAAGCCGCTTCTTCATTTCAGGTGTTTCAGTATCAGTAAAGGGATCGGTTTTTGCAGCGTCAGAAGATGCAGCTGGATCGGCGCCTTTAACTGATGCACCGTATCCGGCAGATGTTACAGCCTTTATGATATCGTTTTCTGACGCATCTCCCTCAACATTCATTGAATTGGTCAGTAAACTTACAGAGCATGAAGTGACGCCTTTGACCTTGTTTACAGCTTTTTCTACACGAGCAGAGCAGGCAGCGCAGCTCATTCCGGTTACATTATATTGTTTCATAGTATTTCTCCTGTTTGATATATCCCTGAAGTGTATCCATAAGCGTATGAACACACTGTCATTATCTCTATATATAATAATTATATACCCCTATCAAATATTAGTCAAGGTGAATTGCAAGATACTGCTTGAAAAATATTTCCCGTTATGGTATTATATACTGTAGTGCTTAACATTTTTAATACAGTGGAGGAAGCTATGAATATACAGATTTTTGGTACTAAGAAGTGCAACGACACTAAAAAAGCCGAACGATATTTCAAGGAACGGGGAATCAGGTATCAGTTTATTGATATGAGATCCAAGGGGATGAGCAAAGGTGAATGGGACAGCGTAAGCAAAGCGGTAGGCGGACTTGATGCAATGATAGATGAGAATTGCCGTGACAAGGAACTTATTACGCTTATGCGTTATCTTACAGACGATGCCCGTAAGGAGAAGGCATTCGAGAATCAGTGCGTCATTAAGACACCAGTCGTAAGGAACGGCAAAGCTGCTACTATAGGCTATCAGCCTGATATCTGGAAAAATTGGGAATAAAATAAGCCGGAGGTAAGTCGGGTAGTAATAAAGAAGTATTCAAATATGTAGTAAAATGTTGCGTAGGAAAGACTCTATCCCAAAATTTGTGTAAACCTCTGAAGTAGTGTATAATAGAAGAGACACTACATCGGAGGTTTTAATTATGGGAAGAAGAAAGAGAACAGAAGAGCAGCAGGCAAGAAGAGCATTGATAAGCGAGCTTCTGTCA
>JAZNOB010000104.1:0-11174 GCA_045580565.1 Ruminococcus sp. | reverse complement strand
CGTCTGTTCTGCCGTCTATTCCGGGCAGGCCCTCAGCCTGTCCGGCGGTAGTAGTCACCTCTGGCTGCTGCTGTTCTTCAGCAGGCTCTGTGGCTTCCTCATCATCCGGATACACCGGCACAAAGGATATAACTGTCTCGGAAGGAACTTCCTCATACTCAGCTTTATCGGGCGCAGCTGTAACAGCAGGCATCGTCTGACCGTCCGACTCATATGACGGTATCTCAGTGCTGTCTGTGCTGTCTGTGCTGACCTCAGCTATTGCCTCTGCATTTTCATTTGTAGCTACAGCTTCACGCTCCGGCTTTGTATCATTATTTCTGCATCCGCCGGCAATAAGCATAGCCGCTGATGCCATAAGGCAAAGTATTCTTTTCATAGTATGACACCTCTCAGACTGTGGTATACTTTAAAAAAACGACCCTGCAAAGCAGGCTTTGCAGGGTGCTGATTATTTGCTTCGGAACTTATCTGTTCTCATCGCTGAAACCGCTTTCAACCAGATCAACCAGAGAATTAACAGCTACCTGCTCATCCTGACCGTCAGCAATGATGCGGATCTTTGTACCGCCAACGATACCCAGAGAAAGGATACCCAGCAGGCTCTTAGCGTTTACTCGGCGCTCTTCCTTTTCGATCCAGATAGATGAACGGAACTCGTTAGCCTTCTGGATAAAGAAAGTTGCAGGTCTTGCGTGCAGACCAACCTGATTCTTCACTTCAACGTCTTTTACGTACATGGTAATACTCTCCTATCATAAAAATTTTCAAGAAAACAACTGTTTTCCGGTGAGCTAAAGTAATTTGCTTTTCTGATATATATTATACAGGCTTTTTTGCCTGCCGTCAACGTGTATTTTGCCATAAATGGGGGTTTCGGGGCAAATTTCTACGTGTTGACATAAGGGGCGGTTTTCAGAACCCGAAAGTTTGTTGATATTTACCACACCCTTCCGCCTTTTGTCAGAGTGCATAAATTCAACATCACGTTTTATCCATCCTATACAATTTTCCTGCTATATTTTGTCAATATAGGCATCATACAAGTCCGGACGCTTCTCTTTTGTGACCTCCAGACTTTGTGCAAAACGCCACTCGGCAATGTTCTTATGGTGTCCCGACAGAAGCACCGGCGGCACTGCCATATCGTGCCATACCTCCGGTCTTGTATAGTGGGGATATTCAAGAAGACCGCTGAAGTGGCTTTCGTCCTCAAAACACACCGACTCCGGAAGAACGCCCTCGCACATTCTTGCAATAGCGTCAGTCAGAACCAGTGCCGGAAGCTCTCCGCCTGTCAGCACATAGTCGCCGATGGATATTTCCTCATCTATTATTGTATCCAGTATACGCTGGTCGATACCCTCATAATGACCGCAAAGCAGGAAAAGTCTCGGCATCTTTGAAAGCTCCACCGCCTTCTGCTGTGTGAGAGTCTTTCCCTTTGGCGACATATATATAGCATGGGGCTTTTCCTCTGCCTGTGCGCAAACTGCCTCCCAGCATCTGTAGATAGGGTCAGCCTGCATGACCATACCACGTCCGCCGCCATAGGGCACATCATCCACACGCTTGTGCTTATTGAGCGTATAGTCTCTTATATTATGACAGTATGCTTCAATGTAGCCTGCCTTTCTCGCTCTGCCCACAATGCTTTCTGACAGCACCGCCTCGCACATATCAGGAAAAAGAGTAGCAATGTCAATTCGCATCAAGAAGTCCCTCCAACGGGCGGATCTTCATAACTCCGCCGTCAACGTCAGTTTCGATAACTACATCCGGAATCGCTGGAATCCAGTAGGTTTTCTTATGCTCCTCGTCACGCACCTCGTAAACATCGTTTGCGCCGGTGGGAGAAACGTCCTTGAGAGTACCGTAAACCTTGCCTGTATCAGCGTCTATCACCTCAAGACCGATGAGATCCTGAATGAAGTATACGCCCTCCTCCAGTTCAAGGTCGTCTCTGTGGATATAGAGTATCTTATTACGAAGCTTTTCAGCCGCTTCAACAGTATTACAGCCTTCAAAGCGCATGATGACTGTGTTCTTGAAAACACGTGCATCCTCAATAAAAAGCTCTTTCTTGTCACGGTCGATATAGAGGGAATCAAATTCGCAGAGAAGCTCCGGCTCATCGCACCAAGGCATAACCTTTACATCGCCTCTGAGACCGTGGACATTGACGATCTTGCCGATTTCGAGATATTCCTTTTTCATGTTAAACCTCCGTTATGGGAATGTTTGGTTGATTCATATTTTAAAGCACACCGCTGAAGCCTCCCCTTAGTAAGGGGAGCCTTTTGCTTTATGCTCCGCATATTTTCATATATAGAAACAGGCGAATCCCAAAGGAACCGCCTGCACTCCTCTATTAGTCAATTTCCACCGCAATCTTCTGATTGGTCTTAGCAGCACCGGAACGCATGATTACACGGATAGCCTTGGCGATTCTGCCCTGCTTACCGATAACTCTGCCCATATCATCCGGAGCAACATTCAGGTGGAATACGATAACGCCCTCTTCATTAGGAGCGTCCTCTGTAATCTTGATTGCAGAAGGATCTTCAACAAGACCTGCTACAATAGTGTACAGTAAATCCTGCATACTTGTCTGCTCCTTTCAGAGATAAATGCCTGCAAGAAGTGTGAGCAGCAGCGCATGGCGCTTTCTGCTCCCAACCTGCATTTCAGAAATTAAAGGATACCTTCCTTCTTCAGGATAACCTTTACGGTATCTGTCGGCTGTGCGCCGTTAGCCAGCCACTTCTTAGCTGCCTCAGCATCTACCTTAACTACAGACGGTTCCTTAGTAGGATCATAGTAGCCGATCTCCTCGATGAATCTGCCATCTCTGGGGTATCTTTCATCAGCAACTACAATACGATAAAACGGAGCCTTCTTAGCACCCATTCTTCTCAGTCTCATCTTTACTGCCATTTCTTTTTCACCTCCATGTGGTTAGTTTATATCAGCAGTTTCCTGCATGATCGCTTTACTTCGGGAATACGCCAGGCGGAAGTCCCGGTATATTCATATTGCCGCCGCCCTGCATCTTCTGGGGATCATCCATATTCATGCCTGCAAGCCTTTTCATTGCACGGCGTGACATCTTGCCGTTCTTGCCCTTTGCAGCTCCGCCCATCTGCTTCATCATCTTCTGCATCTGTTCGAACTGCTTGAGAAGCCTGTTTACATCCTCCACCTTATTACCGCTTCCGGCTGCAATTCTGCGCTTTCTGGAGGGATTTATAATAGACGGCTTTTCTCTTTCAGCCGGTGTCATTGATGTTATGAGAGCCTCTATGCGGACAAACTGACGCTCGTCAATGTCTGCGTCCTTCAGCTTTCCGCCAACTCCGGGAAGCATTCCCAGAATTGACTGGAGACTGCCCATCTTCTTTATCTGCTGAAGCTGGTCAAGCAGGTCGTTCATATCGAACTTGTTCTGCTCCATTCTCTTGGCAAGTCTTTCAGCTTCCTTTATATCAACAGTGCTTTCAGCCTTTTCAATGAGGGTAAGCACATCGCCCATACCGAGGATACGTGAAGCCATTCTCTCCGGATGGAACTGCTCGAATTCATCAAGCTTTTCGCCCATACCAACATACTTGATAGGCTTACCGGTAACAGCCAGTACTGACAGTGCAGCACCGCCTCTTGTATCGGAGTCAAGCTTTGACATCAGAACGCTGTCGATCCCCAGAGCTTCATCGAAAGCCTTTGCTACATTTACTGCGTCCTGACCGGTCATAGCGTCTACGACCAGCATGATCTCATTGGGATTTGTAAGAGCCTTCAGCTCCTTCAGCTCATCCATGAGAGCCTCGTCTATGTGGAGACGTCCGGCAGTATCTATGATGATAACATCGTTACCATGATCCTTGCCGTACTTCATTGCTTCCTTAGCAATGATATTGGGAGAGATCTGGCCCATCTCAAAGACCTTTACTCCAGCACGCTCACCTACGACCTGCAGCTGATTGATAGCAGCCGGACGGTATATATCGCAGGCAACCAGCAGCGGATAGTGACCTTCCTTTTTCAGAAGCTTTGCAAGCTTTGCGGCGTGTGTTGTCTTACCTGAGCCCTGAAGTCCGCACATCATGATAACGCACGGCGGCTTTGACGGAAAATTTATTCTTGTGTGATCGCTGCCCATCAGTGCGCACAGTTCTTCATTTACGATCTTGATAACCTGCTGTCCGGGCGTAAGGCTTGAGAGAACCTCCTCGCCTACAGCTCTTGCGGAAACCTTTGCCACAAAGTCCTTAACTACCTTATAGCTTACGTCCGCTTCAAGAAGTGCCATACGAACCTCTCGCATTGCCTCCTTTACATCCGCCTCAGTGAGCTTACCGTGTGATTTCAGTTTTTTAAATACCCGATTCAGCTTATCGGAAAGACCTTCAAAAGCCACTCTGCATCCTCCTTCTGGCGTATGTCCCTGTACTATTTATAATATATCAAAGAAGCTGTATGCACTCCTGCACCTTTGCTTCTACTATGCGGCATTTTTCCTGTGCCGCCGGATCATCGTCTGTCTCAGCTGAAAGAGCCTTTGCTGCTTCAGCTATCTCCGAGAAATTCTCACGCAGCTTCTGAAGCCTTTCAGCAAACCGCAGCTTCTTCTCCATATCAAGGAGTATTTCCTCACTGCGCTTTATGCTGTCTCTTACAGCCTGTCTTGTAGTGCCGGATATTTCGGATATCTCCCCGAGCGACAGATCCTCGTTATAATAAAGCTCAAAAGCCTGTCTCTGACGCTCCGTAAGAAACTCACCATAGCAGTCAAGGAGCATTATGAGCTGTAGATCCTTTGCCATTATCATCTTCTCCTTACCGCTGTAAAGCTCTGCACCTTTACAAGAATACCACATATCCCTTCTTTTGTCAAGGGGGATTTTGTTTTTTTACACATTTTACTATTATTTCTGCATTTGCATTTACTTTTAGTGCATTTTGTGGTATAATAGAGATGTAATAATTTCATTCTGAAGGAGGATGATCTATATGAAAAAGACAACTAAGCTCACCGCCCTGCTTACCGCAGCGGGAATCGCTGCTGGCATCGCCCTTGCGCCGATGGGCGTCAGTGCGGAGCCAACGCCCGAGCCCGGCTCTGTACCGATCGAATACGCTGAAACACGTCTTGATATGGCTGTAGTGATCCTCGAACACTACGCACAGACCGCTGTAGGATTAGCACCGATCTTCACCGATAATTTCGGTATATGTGCTGCTGATACAAATGCCGATGGAAAGATCGATCTGTCCGATGCAAGTGCTTACCTGACGTACTATGCGATGAACGCAGCAGGAATACCCATGTACATGGAAACAGTTGCAGATATTTTCACTGCATGGCACACAGCAAACGACGCTTTAGCCGCATATCAGCCTATCGCAGAACAGTTCCTTAAAGATGCTGCAAATACCAACGAAGGCGGCGCATACAGCATCGTCCAGTTAGATAACGATTTCATACCTGAACTGGTTCTTTCTCCCGACACATCACACTATGCAGGCGCATGTACTATATATACATATGTAGACGGAGAAGTCGTTCTGCTTGGCGAAAACTGCTTTGGTTCAATGGGCTATATCCAGTACACCCACACAAATGATCCGCAATGGCACGGCACAGGATACATTATCACTGAAGACGGCTATACAGGATACTGCTGGGCAACTGTTCAATATCTCTACCGAGGAGAGCTTACCACTGTTCACGAACTTGTTATGGACTACAACACAAATGAATTTTCAATCGACGGCGTTCCATCAACTGAAGCTGAGTGCAGAGCATTTATTGATTCATTTGATGCCGACCCGATCGGAAGAGATTTTACAAGCATCAGCAACTACGGCTCAACTTGGCGCTGGTGGTAACACAAAAAGGCTGTGCCCAAAAGGTACAGCCTTCATTTTACATCTCATTGCGATTTTCAAGAGCCTTATACAAGGTCACCTCGTCGGCATACTCAAGTATACCGCCTACGGGCAGACCGAATGCAAGTCTTGTAACCGTAACATTCATGGGCTTCAGGAGCTGGGCAATATACATTGCCGTTGCGTCGCCCTCAACCGTCGGGTTGGTTGCCATGATAATTTCACGCACATCGCCCTTCTGGATCCTTGCAAGAAGCTCACGTATCTTCAGCTGATTGGGCATCACTCCGTCAAGAGGAGAAATAAGTCCGTGGAGCACATGATACACGCCGTTGTACTCATTGGTGCGTTCAAATGCTGTAACATCCTTCGGGCTCTCAACCACGCAGATAGTTCCGCTGTCACGCCTGTTATCCTCGCATATAGGGCAAAGCTCATGGTCGGTAAGATTCTGGCAGCAGCTGCAATGGCGTATCTCACGCTTTGCAGCAATAAGCGCATCGGCAAAGCTCTCGACCTCCTCATTGCTTCGGGAGATGATGTGATAAGCAAGCCGTTCCGCAGTTTTCATGCCGATACCGGGCAGACGGGCAAAGTGCTCCGTCAGCACTACCAGAGGCAATGCGTTATGGTCAGCCATTATGGATTAAAACATACCCGGCAGAGATACACCGCCGGTGATCTTGCTCATCTCATTCTCTGTAGTTGTTTCAACTTCAGCTACAGCCTCGTTGAATGCGCTGATGATAAGATCCTGAAGCATCTCGATATCTTCCGGATCAACGACCTCAGGCTTGATTGTGAGAGCCTTTACAGTCTTGTTGCCTGTTACAACGATCTCAACTGCGCCGCCGCCTGCTGTTGCAGTAAAGTCACGTGCGCCGATCTCTTCCTGCAGTTCAGTGATCTGATCCTGCATCTTCTGTGCCTGGCGGATCATTGCGTTCATGTTCTGTGCTCCGCCCATATTCTGCTTAGGTAATCTTGCTTTCATTGTTAAAATCTCCTTAAAGATAAATTTTTAGGTTTATTCAACAGCAGTTTCAATTTTGCTGTCTATTGCCTTCTGGATAACGCTCTGAGCCAGATTTCCCTTCTGACTCTCATCCTCCTTGCATTTGCCGAGAATCTTGTATTCCCGTCCAAGGATACGCTTTACTGTCTCGCCCAGCGACTGGGCATTCTCCCGGTTCTTCAGAAGCGTCAGGAAGAAACGGTTCTTTGTAACGATAAGCATATAGCCGCCGTTTACAAATGCGCTGGATTCTGCCAGACTTCCCGAAACCGCAGGGTTTACGCTGCGAAACTCCTCAAGGATATCCGCCCAGTTTTCCACCGGCTTGAAGTCCTCCGCTTTAAGCTTGCCGCTTTGTGCAGGAGCTTCTGCCTTAGGCGTACCCTGAGGCTGCTGCGCTGCCTGATAAGCGGGAACCTGCTGTGCTGGCTGCACCGGCTGCTGAACCTGCTGGACTACAGTCTTTACCGGCTGAGGCTTCGGCATAGACAATCCGATAAGAGCCATTTCAAGCTCGATACGCTTGTCCGGACTTCTCTGCATTCTCTCTCGGCAGTCCTGCATTGCTGCAAGATGAGAGAGAATATCCTCCATGGCAAGCTTTTCTGCGATACCTCTCAGCCTTTCAGTCTCATCGGGCATACACGAAAGAATATCGCCCTGATTTCCGCCAAGCTTCAGAAGCATCACATTTCTCAGCTGCTCGGTAAGCTCCTCGCAGAGTCTTGACATATCCTTCGAACGGCTGTAAAGGTCGCCGGTCACTCTCAGAGCGTCCGCCGCACATCCCGTAACCGCTGCCTCCAGAATGTCTATAAGCGCACCTCTGCCGGCAACGCCTGCTGACTCCGAAACAACGGCAGCTGTAATTTCCTCAGAAACCGCAGCGCACTGGTCGAGGAGCGAAATAGCGTCTCTCATACCGCCGTCGGAAATTCTTGCTATAAGAAGGGCTGCGTCCTCGGAAAGAGAAAGCTGCTCCTCGCCTGCAATATACAAAAGTCTCTTAGCAATATCCTCTGTCCGGATCCTTCTGAAATCATATCGCTGGCATCTTGAAATAATAGTAGCCGGAACCTTGTGTATCTCAGTTGTAGCAAGGATGAATTTCACATAAGCCGGCGGCTCCTCCATCACCTTGAGAAGCGCACCCCACGCACTGGGCGAAAGCATATGGACCTCGTCGATGATATACACCTTACAGCTGCATCTCTCCGGCATATACACCGTTCCCTCACGGAGATCACGTATATCCTCTACGCTGTTATTTGAAGCAGCGTCGATCTCTATAATATCTGAAAGAGTTCCCCTGTCCGCATCCCTGCATATATCGCAGGTAAGACACGGTACGCCGCCCTTTGCCTGAGGACAGTTCACTGCCTTGGCAAGGATACGTGCGCAGGTAGTCTTGCCCGTACCTCTTGAACCGGTAAACAGGTACGCATGGGCAGTCTTGCCGCTCTGCACCTGATTGCGCAGTGTTGAGGTTATATGGGGCTGGGATATTACATCGTCAAATGTTTTAGGACGCCATTTACGGTATAAAGCCTTATACATGAAAAACGCCCCCTTCATTTTAACATAAAAATTCCGGAACATAGGTGTGCAGGTTTACTGCGGCACACAAAACGATCCGCTTAATGCTGCTCGGTCTCCCGCCTGACATGGTTCACGGTGCTTCATTGCACAGGACCCGCACACCTATATTCCGGAAGCTGTCCCGGAAAAAACTCCGACTGATACAGAAATCCGAATCAGATGCACTTATTATACCACACCTGAAAACAAATTTCAAGTCTTTTTTCACAAAAAAATATTCTTTCCAGAAAAGTTTTCCGCCAGAGACGGGTTTCTATACTATTTTTAATAAGCATTGACAAACTAAAAGGCAATGTGTTACAATATTGGCAGAGCGTCATCTGCGCATATTCTAAAGGAGGCTCATTTATGAAATCAGGTCATATTACAGCATTATTCACTGCGCTTGCATTATTCTCAGGCGCATTTTCATATAACGTATCCGCACTGGAAAGCAGTGCGCCGGCTGTCATGAACGGCAGCTATGTCCAGTTCTTTTCTCAGGAAAGCAGCGCCAGCTTCGCCGAACCGGCTTCACCAGTAGTTCAGGCGGCAGATCTGCCGGAAAGCTACGACCTGAGAGACGAAGGCTGTGTCACTCCGGTAAAAAATCAGGGTGCTGAGGGAATGTGCCATGCCTTTGCTGCTATCGGTGCGTGCGAATCAAATCTCCTGAAGCAGGGACTTGAAGCTGACTGTGAAAACCTTGACCTTTCAGAAGCGCAACTGGGATATTTTCTCTACACCCTACAGGAAAATCCCCTTGACCCGTTATACGGCGACTACATAAACACCGCCGGAAAGGGTGCTGACGGCGGAAACGGCATTCTTGCAGCATCAGGACTTACCGCCGGAATAGGCACAGAATACGAAGAATTCTGCAGCTACACCGACTGGAACGAGGGCTATTCCTCATACAGCAGATATGCAGGTCAGTACAGACTCCGTTCACTTGATATTCAGGAGCGTACGCAGACCACTGCCGAAAAAAACACCGTAAAGAGCTGGCTTATGGAAAGCGGTGCTGTAGGCTTTGCGTTCTACAGTCAGCGTTCACTGTACTACGATAACGGAACGTCCTATGCCTATTATGCTGAAAACAAATCATTTTATGAGGATGCAAACCACGCTGCTCTCATTGTGGGCTGGGACGATGGATACAGCAGGGAGAATTTCCCTGAGGACAGCCGGCCCTCCAATGACGGTGCGTGGCTTGTGAAAAACAGCTACGGGCCCGACCTTTTCGACGACGGTTACTTCTGGATATCCTATGAGGATCCCACTACAGGCTCATTCTGCCGTTATATCATGGAATCAGTAACCGGCTGGGATGATGTTTACGAATATGACGGTGCAGGCTATATAAACGCCTACAGCTTTGACGCTGCGGCAAATGTTTTCACCGCAGAATACGACTGCACCCTGACTTCACTTTCATTCAACTCACCTACTGCAAACCCCAGCGGAACGACTTACAATATCGACATCTATCTCCTTGAGGAGAACACCGCCGACCCTACTGACGGCGAGCTGCTTGCAGCTATTGCAGGAACTATAGACAGAAGCGGATATTTTACCGTTGATATTGAGGAACAGGTACAGCTTCTTAAAGGACAGCAGTTTTCCCTTGTGCTTTCCATGAAAGCTCCCATTCGTTCGAGTCGGACCGTTTATCTTCCTATTGAGGAAGGAGCGTCGATAACCTCTACATTTTCCCTTGAATACGGCGCAGAAAAGGGCGAGAGCTATGTATACTCAGAAGGTATTTGGGAGGACGCTGCTGAATGCACCGGTGAATTCGGCGACTTCGGAAACATACCGCTGAAAGCGTTCGCTGTACGCACAGAGGAATACATACCCCTGAAGCTTCAGGCGGCAATGACCAAGGCTGAGCTTTCAGGAATCGAAGACCCGATGCTTGACAGAGCAACGGCACAGGGTGCTGAACTTATGGCGCAGGGAGCTGGTGCGGAGGCCTGCACGAGAGCCGCAAACACCATATTCTCTGTGCTGGAAAATGCAGGGGCTGATGTATCATATCCGGACTATCTGTTTACAGATCATGGCGTTGGCGCCGGCGACTGCGACGGTGACGGAAGAATAACCCTTAACGACGCTGCATCGGCGCTGACTGTGTACGCAATGCGTGGTTCAGGCTATATCAAGAGACTGACTATGGCAGAGGAGTCAGCCATGGACTATGTGCCGGATGGAACGATCGACCTTGACGACGCTGCCGGCATTCTTACAGCATACGCCAATAACGGCGCAGCATAATAACAAGATTCCGGGGACTGGGGCGCATGGCTTCAGCCCCCTTTTTTATGCCTGAATATACTGCCGGACAGCTGGAAAAAATTTTTTTGAAAAAATTTGAGAAAAGGGGTTGACAAAGGCGTGCGAGTGTGGTATAATAGGTCTTGCAGTTAAGAAATATATATTCCTCCATAGCTCAGTCGGTAGAGCACTCGGCTGTTAACCGAGTTGTCGTTGGTTCGGGTCCAACTGGGGGGGCCAGATTTAAAAGTCCGGACAATGAAAAATGTCCGGACTTTTTGTTTCTATAAAAAATATGCGCTGAAATCACAATGTTCTTGAATCTCCGGATGAAATGTGCTATACTATATATAATAGGAAGATCTGCACAGCAGATCAGAAAATATGCACGGGAATCATCAAAAAAGGAGGTTCT
>JAZNOB010000103.1:0-13423 GCA_045580565.1 Ruminococcus sp. | reverse complement strand
GATAATGACCGCAGTCAAAAAGCGCTACACCTGCATTACGTGCTGTATACCAGCGGTCATGCTTTATGTCGCCTGTTATAAGTGCGTCACAGCCCTGCGCTATAACATCCTCAAGGAATGAACTGCCGCTGCCGCCGCAGAGTGCGATCTTTCTTATGGGACGATCTGCCTTGCAGTAGCGCACTACAGGACAGCCAAGGGCTTCTTTCAGGATTACGGCAAACTCCTCTGCTGAGAAGTCCTCACCTGCTTCCGCTGTCCAGCCGAAGCCAGTGCCGTCAGGTGAACCGGTGATTCCGCCAAGAGAAAGTACATCTCTGAGCATATCGTAAAGGCGTGTGTTTATACCGCCATCCGCAATATCAAGGGGCGTATGGACGCAAATCGCCGCCATATTAGCCGCTGCAAGATGCCATACCGGATCAGAGGGCGCAAGGCTCTTGAACGGCGAAAAAATAATGGGGTGATGTGCCACAATGAGCTGTGCGCCTGCTGCCGTTGCAGCTTCTATGGATTCATTTGAAATATCGAGAGTAATATAGATTTTATCCGCAGGCATATCCATACTGCCCACCAGAAGTCCGCTGTTGTCCCACTTCTCCTGAGTACAGAACGGCGCAAATCTGTCTATCGCCTTGTATATATCTCCAACTGTTATCATGTTTCTTCCTCCTCTGAGCATTTTCCTGCAAGCTCCTCTGCAAGCCTGCCGTAATATTCTGCCGATTCCGGCTGAGCTGCTGACATCTGCTGCGAAAGCTTTCTGTAATGGGAAAGCCTGAATCTGCCGTATTCCTTTACAGTTTCATCCGACCAATCCTGACATCCGAGCTCCTTTTCAAAGTCAGAAAGGGTATATTCTGTGCCGCTGAACACAGCCTTTATCACTGTATAGAAAAACTTTCCCTCACTGACTATTCTCTCTTCATGTATATCAAAGCCGTTCCTGCAAAGCCATTCTCTCAGAAGAGAAGCCTTTGTCATAGGCTGTAAGATAAGGTTTACATCAACCTTTATCCAAGGGCAGCCGCTGAGTATATGAATAATAGTCTCTCCGCCCATGCCGGCAATTATAACATCTGTAACACCGTCAGAGGGCACCTGCATAAGACCATCTGAAAGTATCAGCTGCGCTTTAGAAAGCAGTCCTGCCTGACGGAGAGTTCTCTCCGCCGCCTGAAGCGGACCTTCTGCCACATCTGAAGCTATAACCTCGCTGCACCTGCCGCTTTTTAGAAGCTCCGCCGCAAGATAGGCGTGGTCTGTGCCAACGTCACAGGCAATGCCCCTGCCTGTGACCAGCTCTGCGCAGGCTGCAAGTCGTTTTGTAAGCATTTATTTCACCTCACCAAAAAATAAACTCCCATACATTCAAGCCTGGGAATATTCCATTGTTCTCAGGCTATGGTTTTACTATATGCATTTGTATCAATCAGAATCTGTTTGAGCAGGAAACCACGATTTCATTCAGTCCGCTTTCATACGCAGCCGGTTCATCCATCGCCCACAGATTAACGCCATATACCGCCCATATCTGATCCTCTTCTATTTGCCATGCATATTCTTCTTTTACGCCATATTCAGCGTTTTCATTACTTTGGTTTCCATCTCCATACCACTCGGACAGAGTGCCTTTTATAGTATCATAGGCGATTTTGAGTTCCTCTTCGGAATAAGGATAAACAGGAGCATCAAAACTTCCGCTTTGACCAAGATGATATCCGAAAGTAATCAGTGTCTCTGTCTGCAAATCAAATTCAAAAAACATATACCCCTCAATATCTATATCGAATGCTTCACCCGCATCAACATAGTAATCATACTCAATCGTATTCTTATAAAAGTCATCTGTTACGCTGTTGTCGTAATCATCACCCATAACTTTGAATAATTCTTCGCTGGTAATTCCGGTTTTTATGCCAGGAATTATGGATTTATCTTGTTCCGGTTGTATTTCATCATTACATCCGGTTAAAATGACAAGCATCGACATAACAAGAATCCAATTTCCCTTTTTTACTTTTTTCATAATAAAGTCCTTTCCGGATTTTGATTTCATTCTGGTTTCATTCTGATTGATGGGGTGAATTGTAATTTATCGCTGTATGATATCAACTTGAAAGAACGAGCCGAAAGCCTCCCCTTAGAAAGGGGAGGTGGCACGCCGCAGGCGTGACGGAGGGGATTGCAAAAAAGAAAGCAGACTGTAATTCTTAGTTTTCCTCGCTGGGTACAATCCCCTCAGTCAGCTTCGCTGACAGCTCCCCTTACTAAGGGGAGCCTTTCGTGGTGTGCCTGCGGCACATATAAACTACAATTTACCTTTCAATAATTAAATCAAACCCAAAAAACAAGCGGCCGTCGGAGACAGCCGCCTGAGCTTTAAGTCTTACGCTTCCTTATCAGCAAGCTGTGCGTTCAGCTTTTCCAGAAGTTCATCACAGTCAACACCGTGAACCATGCAAGCTTCCTCTACAGTCTCACCACGTGAAGCCGGACAACCGAGACAGTGCATACCGATCTCCAGAAATGTCGGTGCAGTCTCCGGTGCGATATCAAGAATATCACCGATAATAGTATTCTTTGTAATAGTTACAGCCATTGTTTTTTCCTCCTGTTTTTGGTAATTTGCTTATTTATGCAAGACAAGGCACAGCTTTCGCTATGCCCCGCTTCATTTTCCTTTTTATTCAGCCTTCATCTTAGCGAAGCACTCGCTGCAGTAAACTGCACGGTCTTCTCTGGGCTGGAACGGAACCTTTGCTTCTCCGCCGCAGGATGCACATGTAGCAATGAACATCTCACGTTCAGGCTTGGAAGAACCGCCAGCTGCGCCCTTCTTCGCATCACGGCAAGCCTTGCAGCGCTTAGGCTCGTTTACAAAGCCCTTTTCTGCGTAAAATTCCTGTTCGCCGGATGTGAAAACGAATTCCTCGCCGCAATCCTTGCATACTAAAGTCTTATCTTCGTACATAATGACCTTTCCTTTCTGAACCCTCAGCACTGAGGATTCCGCTGCTGCGTCTACAGCAGCTTTGCATGAGTTGTTTTGGACCGGGAACGGATTCACACCGACACCGGGCGCAATGCGCCTTGCTCTGCTTTAAGCTACCGGACCGTATCTTTGTACACGCCTTATCGGCTCCGGAGCTTTTTCCGGACTCTCTGTAATGCGTTATCGACTGTTTTTACGGAAATATTCAGTGCCTTAGCGATCTCTGCGTAGCCTGCGCCGCCCATGAACATCATGCAAACCTGATATTCCTGTTTCGACAGACGGGAAATCATGTCCTGCCAGAAGGCAGACCATTCCTCACGCTGCAGCACGATATTGTCGGGAGAAAGGCCAGTATCCTCTGCTTCAAACTCAGGCGAGCTTATATCGCCAACGGGCATCGGATTACGGCTGCTGCTTCTCAGTGCTGACAGCATTCTGTTTGAAATACAAGTCCCTGCGTATGTTGAAAATTTTATACCCCGATTTTCGTCGAAACCGGCAACTGCCGAAAGCAGCCCCATAAATCCTTCCTGTGCAAGGTCTTCCGCCTCAACAGCGCCCTTCAGCTGCGAAGCCTTCCAGTGTATAAGCTTCGTGTAGCGTGAGATCAGAACATACATCGCTTCTGCACTGTTTTCCGCCACTCTGGCAAGCTGTTCATCGGTACATTGCAATAGCTCCGGATTCATCAAGTTCTACTCCCTGTATTTGCCATTCAATTCAGTCTGTACCTTCTAATTATATCTGAAAACAGCCCTTTTGTCAATATAATTCCACCAAAAACAAAATCTATCCGATAAAAAATAGCGAAAGCTACAGATTTTATCTCAAATATTCTGTCATAATGCACAATAAAAAGGCGTGCCAGTTACAGCACGCCTTTGATTTTATCTTTCGTCAAGAATCTTGAAGATAGTTTCCCACTCATCCTCATTGAGCAGGGGAGCCTTAGGAGCTGCGGGCTGAGCTGCAGCCTTGGGAGCTTCTTGAATTACAGGAGCAGCTTCCTTTACTTCAGGAGCAGCCTTGGGAGCATCCTGAGCCGGTTCTTCAGCAGGTGCTTCCTCAGCAGCAGGAGCTGCCGGTGCATCTGTATCGCCGAAGCCTGTTGCGATAACTGTAATAGTCATCTCGTCGTGCATATCTTCCTTGAACGCAGTACCGAAGATAGACTCTACATTATCAGCAGCCTTTTCTGTAATAAGCTTTGTAGCTGCATCTACATCAGAGGACAGAACATCCTCGCTCATTGTGATATTGATAAGCAGACGCTTAGCACCGGAAATAGAAGTCTCAAGCAGCGGGCTTGCGATAACCTCTGCAGCAGCAGCCTTTGCCTTATCCTTACCGGAGCCGTGACCGATAGCCATGTGAGCAAAGCCAGCCCCACGCATGATAGTTGTGATATCAGCAAAGTCAAGATTGATGTAGCCTTCCTCAACGATAAGGTCGGAAATGCTGCGAACGCCCTTTTCCAGGATCTCGTCCGCACGAGCGAAGGACTCACGCATTGTCAGCGGCTTGTCGTCGCCCTCAAGGAGCTTCTCATTAGGAATAACGATCAGGGAGTCAACATACTTCTTCAGCTCTTCGATACCCTTTTCAGCCTGGATCATCTTCTGCTCACGCTCAAAAGCAAATGGCTTTGTTACAACGGCAACAGTCAGGATGCCAGCGTCCTTTGCGATACGTGCAACAACAGGAGCTGCGCCGGTACCGGTACCGCCGCCCATACCAGCGGTGATAAATACCATGTCAGCACCCTTCAGTGCGCTCTCGATCTCCTCTGCATTTTCCTCAGCACTGCTTGCGCCTACAGCAGGCTTGTTGCCTGCGCCTCTGCCACGTGTCAGCTTTGCGCCGATCTGGATTCTTGTGCTTGCCTTGGAATTATTCAGAGCCTTAGCGTCTGTATTAACAGCAATGTATTCGATATTCTGAACACCGGACTGCACCATGCAGTTAAGGGCATTGCCGCCTGCGCCGCCTACACCTACTACCTTAATGCAAACATCCGGTTCAAATGCATCTTCATAAATGAAATCTGTCATTGTCTTGTTTCCTCCTATTTTTCGCTTCTATGGTTCAGAGCCATCCATCGGATATACTCCGTCACTTGCATATAAATACACTTCTTATTTTAACACACTTCAAACCACATTTCAAGTGATTTTCGAAATTTTTTTCATTTTTCAGCAGAATTTATTCTTCTCCGACATTTCCACCCTGATCCTGAGCCTGAGCAACCGTTTCTGTGGCAGTTGTCGTTCCGGTTATAACGCTTCCGTCAGGTGCGGTCAATGTAGTTTCCGTAGTGCCTGCCGCCTGAATCTGTTCAGCCAGCTCGACAGACGCCTTGTCACGGAATGAGCACTGGTTGCTGCCTATCATAGTAAGGTACCCCTCCTTCTCGCCGCCGAGACGTGAAATTACCGCCTCCGCAAGCGTGATCTTATAGGATATCTCATTCCAGTTGCCCATAGAAAACTCGATCCTGTCATCAAATACAACCACTATGTCATACTTGTCCGACATATTTATTGAAGTGATGGGCACATTCAGCTCATTGCCCATAACATCAACGAAATCCTGAAAGATATCATTCTTGATCTCATCGTTTGACGAAACTCTCTTGCCCGGCGAAAGGACTGTGGGATTCATACCGTAGATCATCGGAAGATTCTCCGCCGCTTCAGTACTGTTGGCGATTATCTTTCCGCTTTCGCTGGTTATGAGGATTCCGTTGTCGAAATACACATTATAGGTTTCACGGCATTCCTCAACGTCGATAACTATTGCATCAGGGTACTTTTTGGAAACATCCGCTGATTCAATATAAATCATATCAGTTTCTATACGCTCCTCAAGCTTCTTTACATCCAGCTTCAGAAGGTTGTCTCCCTTTCCAGCGCCGCTTGCCGCTGCTATTTCTCCTGCTGAATACTGAGGCGCATTACCTGTAACCTCAATTGATGTAATGTTGAAGAAAACTGTCATTGACAGTGCAATTCCCATACAGACTGTAAGAAGCAGAACGGTAATTATATACAGGGGCATAAGCCTTTTACGTCTGCGCATTCTTTTTGCATTCTGATAGCCTGTACGTATCGTCGTTTTTTCAACGTCATGCATTGCCATAGCTGTCCTCCTTATTCTTCTGAAGAGCACATCCGCAGACGCCACACGATATGCGGATGTGTTCTCGATTTATTCTCACTGGGCAACACGTTTTATGCGTGCACCTGCGGCAGAAAGCCGCTTTTCTATTTCCTCGTAGCCACGGTCTATGTGATGTATCTGCCGCACCTCAGTTTCGCCCTCTGCCGCAAGACCGGCAAGCACAAGTGCCGCACCGCTGCGAAGATCCGTTGCATTTACATGAGCACCGCTAAGCTCCTTTACACCGCTTACAACAGCGGTTCTGCCTGAAATACATATATCTGCGCCCATCTGTATAAGTCCGTCTGCATGACGGTAACGGCATTCAAATATATTTTCCTCGAACACGCTTACGCCGTCAGCCACTGTCATTGCAGCCATTATGACCGGCTGTACATCCGTAGGAAAGCCGGGATGAGGCATAGTCCTGAGCCTTGGCACAGCACGCAGCCGTGACGGTGCGCACAGATAAAGCTCACTTTTTGTTTTCTCAACACGGCAGCCAGCCTGTTCAAGAACAGGCAGCACATTCTCCATATGAGAATTTTCCGTACCGCACAGCCTGACGCTTCCGCCTGTAACGGCAGCTGCTGTCAGATAGGTTATACCTGCTATCCTGTCAGGCATTATTCTGTGTGTGCAGCCGCTTAGCTCCTTTACGCCTTTTATGCGAACAGTACTTTCACCGTCGCCTCTTATGCACGCACCGCACCCTCTCAGGTAATCGGCAAGGTCACATATCTCAGGTTCTCTTGCTGCATTGTATATTACCGTTTCGCCCCTTGCAAGGACTGCTGCAAGGATGATATTCTCCGTTGCGCCTACAGAAGGGAATCTCAGATGTACAGAAGCTCCCTTCAGTCCGCAGGGCGCAGTGCAGTCAAGTCTGCCGTCCCGTCTTGTAATACGCACACCCATCCGCCTGAGTGCCTCAAGATGGATGTCAATGGGTCTTGGCCCAAGCTCACAGCCGCCGGGATAGCAAACGCTGCATTCTCCGGTCCTGCCGAGAACTGCGCCCAGAAACACAATAGACGAGCGCATCTCCTGCATAAGAGCCTCAGGTATCTCGCTGCAGCATACGTTATCTGCACAGACAACAGCAGTATGCTCCCTGAGTATGCAGCGGCAGCCGATATGGGTAAGAATACGGCACGCCGCAAATACATCTGTCAGTCTGGGACAATTTTCCAGCACTGATTCGCCCTTGCATAGCAGCGACGCTGCAAGGATCGGAAGTGCGCTGTTCTTTGCGCCGCCAAGGGGTATCTCTCCCTCAACAGGAACGCCGCCTCTGATGACAAGCTTCTGCATATGAATCACCTCTTGTTTTTCCCATGCTATGCAGACGCTCTGTCATTTGTGATTATTCCTTATTATCCTCAGAAGCACTCTTTCCCTCAGAAGGCTCTTTATCGGGGAGCATCTGGGGAATGCAGGACATTACTCCGTCCTTTGCCTTTGCCATAGTCTCCTTGAATGTAAGCTTCTGCTTGACTACAGGCTCCTTCTTTGCCTCGGCTGCGGCTTTGCGTTCAAGGCTCATCTTATAGAGGTTCTCAACTACTGTCCATATACGGTCAGGTGTATCGCTTATCTGAAGAGAAGCCGCCTTTCTTGACATGGCAGCAAGTCTGTCCGGCTCATCGTAGAGCTTCTTTATATGACGCATCATACCCTCGATGCTTACGTTTTTCTGTTCAATCACGATAGCAGCGCCAGCCTTGCCGAGAACATTAGCGTTGTAGAACTGATGGTTGCCTGCCACGATAGGAGACGGTATAAGTATAGACGCCTTGCCTGCTGCTTCAAGCTCAGCAAGGGTGCTTGCACCTGCACGGCAGATAACAAGGTCAGCTGCTGCAAGACAGGTATCCATATCATTGATGTATTCAGTGATCCTCAGACGCTTGCTGCGCATAGGAATGCCGGCTCTTGCCATAGCGTCAGGGAATGTATCCCTGCCCATACCGCCGTAGCCGTGGATGTGGTTTATGCCGAGATTCTTTTTAACGTGCCACGGGATAACATTCTCCATGACCTCGTTTATGCAGCCTGCACCAAGGCTTCCGCCGAATGAAAGGATGCACATTCCGTCGTCGAAGCCAAGCTCACGCCTTGCCTCCTCCTTTGATTTCAGAGAAATGCCGGAACGCACCGGAAGTCCTGTTATTGTATATGGGCAGTCAAAGTCCATGTACTCAAGAGCGTCCTTTACAGTCAGCATTACATGATCGACCCTCTGCGCCAGCATTTTGTTGGTGATACCGGGGAAAGCATTCTGCTCGTGGATCGCACTGGGCACGCCCATCTTTGCCGCCATACGGATGATAGGTCCGGCAGCATAGCCGCCTGTGCCGATTGCAATATCGGGTCTGAAATCCTCAACTATCTGCTGTGCACGCTTGCCAGACTTTGCAAGGTAATAAACTGCCTTTGCATTGCGCTTTATATTGTCAATAGATATCTTTCTCTGAAAGCCTGCAACCTGAATAGTCGCAAGCTGATATCCAGACTGAGGAACAAGCCTTGACTCCATACCATCAGGTGTTCCTACAAAGAGAAACTGAGCCTCAGGGTCATGCGCCTGAATAATAGACGCAATAGCAAGAGCCGGATTTATATGTCCGCCGGTTCCTCCGCCTGCCAATAATACTCTCATTCATATCCTCCTGTCACTATATCAGTTTTCTGTCTTTTCTTCTGTCTTTTTGCGCCGTCCGCCTATATAGGTGGGCGAGCTGTATCTTGCACGGGATATATTCATTACAACGCCCATTTCAGCAAGCTGAAGAATAAGAGCTGTACCACCGTAGCTGAAGAAGGGCAGACTGATACCGGTATTGGGTACCAGATTACTTACAACGGCGATATTAAGAAACGCTTGAAGTCCAATGTGCATTGTAAAGCCTACAGCAAGAAGCATACCGAATTTATCCGGTGCATTTGAAGCAATACGGAAGCCTCTGAATACAAGGAAAGCAAAGAGCAGCACAACTGTGAGTGCCCCTACAAAGCCAAGCTCCTCGCATACGATAGAGAAAACGAAGTCGTTCTTGGTTTCGGGAAGATAAAGGAACTTCTGACGTGATTCGCCCAATCCCAGACCGAAAAGTCCGCCTGAGCCAATGGCGATCAGAGACTGACAGGTCTGCCAAGTGCCGCCCTGACTGTCAGAGAACGGGTCACGCCATGACTGGATACGTGTCTGGATATAGTCATAGCCCTCAAATACAGACAGAAACAGCACGATACACAAAATCGCCGCAGCACCTACTGCAAGAAGCAGCAGGAAATGTCTCGGTCTTGCACCGCCTACCCAGATAAGAGTCATGCCGATAAGTCCGATAAGGATAGTACATGAAAGATGCGGCTCCAGCATAAGAAGCACCGCAACTATTCCCAGTGCCACAAGATAGGGCAGGATGCCTGTGCGGAATTTCTGCATCTGACCATAGTTCATTTCAATAAGATATGCAAAGAAGATTACAAGTCCGATCTTCATAAGCTCTGACGGCTGGAAGCCGAATGAACCGATATAAAGCCATCTCTGGGCACCGTTTACGGTAGTACCTGCAATAAGAACCAATATGAGCAGTATAACCGGAATTACATAGCTTCCGATAGCGATAAACGGAGTGCGGAAAATACGGTAATCAACTATAGACAGTATGAACATGAGCACAAGACCTACTGCGCCCATGATGATCTGCTTCTGGGCGTAGAAGGTACCGCTGTGGCCCTCGGCTATAGCCCATGCGTAGCTGGCAGAGAACATCATGATGATTCCCATTACCAGAAGCGCAAGCACTGTCAGGAAAAACGGAACGTCAACCTCTCCGTAGCGAACGCCCTTCTGCACAAAGGGAAAGCGCAGGTTCAACCGTCTTCTATTTTTAGCAGCAGCCTCTGCCATATGAAACCTCCTTATAATTCAGCTCATTATACAAGCGGGCGCACAAGCAGAACGCCGATTATGCCTGCAAGCAGAGCAAACAGGGAAAATGTAATTACGATCTTATACTCACTGTAACCACACATCTCAAAGTGATGGTGGATAGGAGTCATCTTGAATATGCGGCGTCCCTCGCCGTATTTTTTCTTGGTTATCTTGAAATATGTCACCTGAATGACAACAGACAGAGCCTCTATGATATAAACAAGTGCCAGCAGGATAAGTACCAGATGCTGTCTTGTCACAAGACCTGCGCAGGTCACTGCCGCACCAAGGAACATGGAACCGGTATCGCCCATGAAGCACTTTGCCGGATGGAGATTCCAGATAAGGAAGCCGAGGCAGCCTCCTGCAACTGCAATAGTAAACAGGCTCATCTCAGCATTGCTGAGCATACAGAATATCACTGTATACAGGAGCATATTCACCATTGTAACAGAACCGCAGAGTCCGTCAACACCGTCTGTCAGGTTTACTGCGTTTGTAAGATAGAGAATAACAACTATCATCAGCGGATAGTAGAACCAGCCGATGTCGAAGCTTACGAATGCAAGGTCGATCTCTGTGCTGGTATCGCCGAAGAAGCGCATTGCAAAAAGCCAGAGGGCTGATATCACTATCTGAATAATGATCTTCTGCCATGCGGTAAGACCGTCGTTATCCTTTCGGGCAACCTTTGTGAAATCGTCGATAAAGCCCATAACTCCGAAAAGGAGACAGAACAGCACACAGCTGAGAAGTCTCATTGCTGAATCGGAAGCAAGAACCGATTCCTCTCCAAGAGTAGTAACACTGGTCATGCGGTAAACCACATAGCCTACAGCCACTGCAATGACTGTTGATATGATAAACATGATTCCGCCCATTGTGGGTGTACCCTGCTTACCCTCATGCCACTTGGGTCCGAATTCAACCTTGATAGGCTGGCCGAACTTCAGCTTGTGAAGAAATGGTATCAGCAGCTTTCCGCCTATTGCGGCGATCACAAATGACAGCAGTCCTGCTATAAGCTCAATCCAGAACGGCATTCTGTTCATCCTCCTGTCTGAATATTTCCTTTATACAATCCTCTAAGTGCATACCACGGCTTGCCTTGAAAAGAAGCAGGTCGCCTGCCCTCAGATATGCACGCACTGCACTGCAAAGCTCAGTCTTATCCTCTGTATGGAAAACGGACATTCCGCCCTCTGAGGCTGCCTTTGCAATATACTGAGCCTGCTCGCCGTAGCAGAATATCTGGTCTGCACCGCTTACAAGAGTCATATCGCCTACTATTTCGTGAAGCTTTCTGGAAAGGTCGCCCAGCTCCAGCATATCGCCCAGAACAGCTGCCTTTCTGCCAGAGGACTTCATTTCCTTCAGGACGCTCAGCGCTGCACGCATGGAATCAGGGCTTGCGTTGTAGCAGTCAGCAATTACTGTATAGGTTCCGTGCTGCTCGATGTTCTGACGGAAGCCTACGGTCTTGTAATTTCCAAGAGCCTCTGCGATAAGCTCAGGCTCAATATCAGCAAGTCTTCCTACGCAGTATGCGCCCAGTGCGTCCAGCACATTGTGCATTCCCACGCATGGCAGTGTTATACGGCAGGTCTCCTCGCCTCTGTCAATTACTGTAAAGGAAGTATAGCCCTCTCCGGCTTCAATATTCCCGCCTATAACATCAGCGTTCTTATTTTCAATTCCGTATGTATATACCGGACGTGAAAGAGTCTCCTTGAGAGGTGCAAGGAACGGGTCATCTCCGCTTACTACAAGAGGAGCGTCCTCCGCCATGCCGTCAAGTATCTCCAGCTTTGCCTTCAGAATACCCTCCTGAGACTTCAGGTTCTCAATGTGGGAGAAGCCGATGTTTGTTATCATTCCGATAGTAGGCTGAGTAGTGCAGCTGAGACGGTGTATCTCGCCGAAATCTGACATACCCATTTCTATAACAGCCGCCTCATGGCTTGAATCAAGCTCCATGAGGGTTTTGGGCAGACCTATCTCGTTATTGAGGTTGCCCTGAGTTTTAAGTGTATTGTATTTTGCAGACAGAACAAGAGCCGTCATTTCCTTTGAGGTAGTCTTGCCCACGCTTCCTGTAACACCTGCAAGCACAGGAGAGAACTTTCTTCTGTAATAAGCGGCGATCCTGAGCAGTGCACGGCGTGTATCCGGCACTACTATACAGGGACAGCCCTCTATCTCGTATTCAGTCACAGCCGCAGCCGCACCATTTTCCACGGCACGCTTTACAAAGTTGTGACCATCAAAGTTTGCTCCTCTCAGAGCAAGAAACAGACAGCCCTCAGGCATATTTCTCGTATCTGTGCAAACCTCAGTTATTTCAGCCTCCAGCGGCGCAGTAGTGTCAAGCGCAGCTGCAAGCTCTGTCAATCGCAGCATTTCCATGTCATATCCCCCAATATTATTATGCGTCAAGATAAGGCAGCCATTCCTTTACGATCTCACGTTCATCCATATGGATGTGAACGCCGCCTGCCAGTATCTGATAATCCTCATGGCCCTTGCCTGCAAGGACGAGTACATCGCCTGCCTGTGCAAGCTGCATTCCTCTGAAAATAGCCTCCTTACGGTCAGCTACCACCTCATAGGGCACGCCTGTTCCCTCAAGACCTGTGAGTATCTCATTGATTATCTCCAGCGGCTCCTCGTCTCTCGGATTATCCGATGTAACTATAAGCATATCCGCATACTTCGCCGCTGCCGCTGCCATCTTAGGACGCTTTGTACGGTCACGGTTTCCGCCGCAGCCGAAAAGGCACATAAGTCTGCCCTTTGTATATTCCTTGACGCTGCTCAGAATATTCTCAATTGCGTCAGGTGTATGAGCATAATCACATATAACTGTAAAATCTCTTCCTGTAGGAATTATCTCGCATCTGCCTCTTACTCCGGGATAATTCTCGAGAGCTGAGTTCATCTGCTCCATAGAAAGTCCGGCTCTCAGACCGGAGGCTATAGCTGCTGTTACATTTGCAACATTGAATGCACCGGTCATACGGACGTTCAGCTGATAGGACTTTTCACCTGTACACAGCCAGAAGCTTGTGCCGTCAGCACGGAGCTTTACAGCGTCTGCATAGAAGTCGCCTCGTCCGCAGCAGCTGTAGGATGCCTTTTCGCAGGATATTTCCTCATAAAGGTGTCTGCCGTACTCATCATCAGTATTTATAACAGCATAATCACATATATCAAATAGCATACGCTTTGCCTGATAGTAGCTTTCCATATCGCCGTGGTAGTCAAGGTGATCCTGAGTGAGGTTAGTGAATACCGCTGTTTCAAAGTGAGTAGGCCCTATGCGGTAC
>JAZNOB010000102.1:0-19909 GCA_045580565.1 Ruminococcus sp. | reverse complement strand
ATCAGAGGTAAAGCAGGAGGGTAATATCATCCTGTTTATCGACGAGCTTCATAATCTTGTCGGCACAGGTAGCTCTGAGGGTACTATGAATGCAGCCAATATCCTGAAGCCTGCACTTTCAAGAGGTGAGATTCAGGTGATTGGTGCTACTACCTTTGAGGAGTACAGAAAATATATTGAAAAGGATGCTGCTCTTGAACGTCGTTTCCAGCCTGTTACTGTAAATGAACCTACAGTTGAGGAAACTGTTGAGGTTCTCGAAGGAATCAAGAAGTATTATGAAGCGTTTCATCGTGTACACGTTTCAAAGTATATAGTAAGACTTTGCGCAAAGCTGTCTGAAAGATATATCACAGACCGTTTTCTTCCTGATAAGGCAATTGACCTGCTGGATGAAAGCTGTGCGTGCACGTGTCTGCGTTCACCTGAAATTGCAGAATATGACGCAGCTGTCGCAAAGCAGCTGGAGCTTCTGGAACAGGAAAAGAATATTCAGGATGAGGTCGAGATAGACTTTGAAAAGCTCGCAATGGTAAAAGGTGAGCTTATCCGTATAAAGGATAGAATTGAAGCTCTTGCGAAGAAGCTTGACGAGGTTCAGGTTACTGAGGCTGATCTTGCAAAGGTAATTGAGCTTTGGACGGGAATACCTGCAAATAAGATCGAGGAGACAGAATTTTCAAAGATCGCAGGTCTTGAAGAACGTCTCAGCAAGCGTGTAATAGGACAGGATGAGGCTGTGAAGCTTCTTTCTAATGCTATAAAGCGCACACGTGTTCAGCTTACAGCACGCCGCAGACCGGCTTCCTTTATATTTGTAGGCCCTACAGGTGTGGGAAAGACGGAGCTTGTAAAGGTGCTGTCTGAAACTATGTTTGATTCAACAGAGCCGCTTATACGCCTTGATATGACTGAGTATATGGAAAAGCACTCTGTTGCAAGAATGATAGGCTCACCGCCTGGATATGTAGGCTACGATGAAGCAGGACAGCTTACAGAGAAGGTAAGAAGAAAGCCTTATTCCGTAATACTTTTTGATGAAATAGAAAAGGCTCATCCGGATGTAATGAATATTCTTATGCAGATACTTGATGAGGGCAGAATTGATGACGCTCAGGGCAGAACAGTAAGCTTTGAGAATACTATTATCTGTATGACATCAAATGCAGGCTCAACAGACAAGAGCGTAGGCGTGGGCTTCAACAGAACGGAAAGTGAGATCACTCAGGAACGTGCTATGAAGGCACTGCGTGAATTCCTCAGACCTGAATTTATCAGCCGTATAGATGAGATAATCGTGTTCAAGAATCTGAGTCTTGACAGCTTCAGGAGAATCGCAGCTCTTATGCTGGATGAGATGAAGGAGCCTCTTACTGAGAAGAATATCAGGCTTAACTACAGTGATGAGGCACTTTCAGTTATTGCTGAAATGTCCCACGGAAAGCCTTATGGCGCACGTGATATCCGTCGTGTAATACGTCAGGAGATCGAGGATAAGGTTGCAAATATTATAATTGACAATAATGGCGCAATATCGGAGATTTCCATAGATGCTGATTCCGAAGGAAAGCTCAGCGTCAGTCAGGCTTAATTATTGAAAGTCAAACAATGCGGATCGTTGGTTGCGATCCGCATTTTTCTTTCGAAAATTTTGAGGAAAACGCTTGACAAATATTTGGATATGTGATATAATATATAACGTTGTGAGGGAACAGCGAACACATTGCGGGTGTAGTTCAATGGTAGAATTCCAGCCTTCCAAGCTGGTTACGTGGGTTCGATTCCCATCACCCGCTCCAATAATATGCGCCTTTAACTCAGCTGGATAGAGTAACTGCCTTCTAAGCAGTAAGCCAATGGTTCGAATCCATTAAGGCGCGCCAATTTTTACAAATCGTCCTTCGGGACGTATATATGGTGGGTGTAGCTTAGTTGGTTAAAGCGTCGGATTGTGGTCCCGAAGATCGTGGGTTCGAATCCCATCTCCCACCCCATCAAAAAGCCCTGAATTCAGCCGAAATTGCTGAGTCGGGGTTTTTCTTTTTTGATGGTAAGTTATTACGCTATTGTGCACTGGCGCATAATAAGATGCAAGGAAGTGGTGCAGTATGAAAAAGCTTTGTTTTGTAATGACAGGATCAATTCTGTCGGCTATAATAACCGCAGTTATTGCTTTAATCAATTACATATTCGCCTTTGAATCGACCAATATACCCATAGGTCATCCTGTGATAGGCGGAGAGGGCGAAGGCAGATCCGGATTCGGAGTATATATTCTGTATGATCTTAATGAGATCAGATTTGATTATTTTACACTTATCATGGATTTCATATTTGTTCTGGTTCCTGTTATGATCGTACTTCTTCTTCTTCTTATTACATTTAGACATATTATAATTTTGAAGAAAAACAGTTATGGCGGATGATCTATGTTAAATAAACTTTTGTCATAATTTCTCATAATATAAATTCTCATGATGATAATAAACAGCGCAAAGTTCTTCTGTATCCTGCATTCCAAGCCATTCTGAGCTTGATATACAATAAAAACAGGCTCTTTATGAATGTGATCAGAAAGAGCCTGCTGCTATATCAATACTACTTTACACTGCTATTATATGTATTTTTTAAGGTGATTTTATTTACCGGCGGAACTATCACTGAAGAAACTGCAATACCGAATATGCCCTGAATGATGTTACCAGGAACAGCAGCAAGTGCGCCTGCGCCATAACTCAGAATAAACGCCTCAAATGCAAGATATCCTGCAGCCATGATGAACTCGCATATCACACCAGCTGTGATAACACGGAAAACTGAGATTTTGTGTGATTTATTTAATATAACTCCAGCGGCGGCTGCCATAACAGCCTTGATGATGAAGGTAGCAGGAACATATATAGCATAGCCTGAGAATACGTCAGCTAAAGCTGAGCCGATGCCGGCAGCAGCACAGCCATATACAGGCCCCAGCATAAATCCGGAAAGTATAACAGCTCCGTCGCCAAGATTTATATACCCTCCTGTGGCCGGTACAGGTATTTTGATTATCATAGTTGCAATACAGGTAATAGAAGCCATAAGTGCAGCTATTACAAGCTTTTTGGTGTTGCCTTTCATTTGAAATCCTTCTTTCATATGAATTTGTTATATTATATCACCAATAATCAGGAGTGTCAATAGAGAAGGTTATATTTTGTTGTTTTAAACCAATTGAGTCTGATAAGTAAGATTATATTGTACAATATAAAAAACAGCGCTGTGTTTCATGAAAGTGAAGTGCAGCGCTGAAATGTTTTTATTCAATTGTAACAGAGAGCAGTGGGTTTTCTATGGAGGATTCAATGAGAACACGCCTGAAAATATCAGCCTTGATGCCGATATTTATCCGCATAGATTCAAAGTATCGTACTATAACAGAGGTTTCTTCACCAATATCTGTAAGGCAGTCATGTAGTGCGTCGAAGTTATTTCCATACCAACATGGAAAAGTAAGACCGGAAGACAGTATATCATGCAGCTGTTCAGGAGCAGATATTGAATTGCCGTCAATTATAACAGTCCGCACTATTTATTCCTCCCCATAAAGCAGCTCGAAGCTTTCATAGTGATCATCAGTATAATAGATCAGACCATCATTTGAGAAAACGATTCTTTTAGCACCACGGGACTTTGCGCCGAGAGTGTCGATATCGCATTCGGTGTAGGTTCTGCCGTCAGCCTCTGGAAGCAGCCCTTCGTAATTTCCGAAGTAGCTGCCGCCGATGCACATACCCGGAGCATACGGTTCAAGAGAACCGCCTTCCCAGCCAAGCTTCTGAGCTTCCTTTTTAGTTATAAAATTATCCGGCAGGCAGTCGTATGTATAGATATACAGTGCAACGTCTTCTTTAGTGGTGTAAACGCCGTCCTCAGCGATCGTGATTTCAGTTTCAAAGCCGTCCTCAGCAAGAACATATTCTTCTTCTGCTTCCTCGACAATACTTTCTTCCTCAGACTGTTCTGATTCAGTTGGCTCATATTCAGTTGTAGTCTCGTCTTCATCTAAGAGAGAGGATTCATCCTCTGCGTATGAGCAGTCAGAATATTCATCTTCATAAGCCGGCTGTTCATCATCAGAATATTCCTGTTCCTCCATGATAAGTGAGGCTTCTGACAGTATAGCCTCAGTATTGCTGAGAGCTTCTTCAGCAGTACATCCAACGCATAAACCAGCGTAGAGAGCGATAACAAAACAAGCAGTTAATTTTTTCATGGTGTATCTCCTTTGTTATTTAGTTGCTGCCATTTCCTTGAAAGCTGCAAAAAGCTCCAGGTCGTCAGCGTTCACACGCATATTAGTACATATAGACTTTCCATCAGGCGTCTGGACGTTTATTTCAATAACGCTGCCTTCTTCAATAGCGCCTGAAGCGGCGGCAAAGAACATCGGCACCTTGGGATGGTTCTCTCTGAATTTTTCCATCAGGGATTTAATTTTCATCATTGCAATAGGGTTCATTGGTATTCCTCATTTCAGTTTGATTTATACATCCATTATATCACGGCAGAGCATAAAAAGCAAGTCGTTTAATATGGCATATAAAAAATATTGACAATACTTAAAAAATATGGTACGATATAAGAAAATGCTGGAATTTTTCAGGGAGGTTTTATAATGAAGCATTTGTTATTTAAGCGTATAGCGCTTGCTGGTGCAGTATGCGCTTCACTTGTTTTCAATATGGCGTCCGGTATGAGTATGCTGGGTGCAGAGGCAGCACCGGATGAGTACCACGATGACTGGCTCCATGTAAATGAGGATGCCGAGATCGTTGATATGTATGGAAATCCTGTATGGCTCACTGGCTGCAACTGGTTCGGCTATAATGTAGGCAGTCAGGTATTTGACGGTGTATGGTCCCAGAATATGCACGATATGCTCGGTCAGATAGCAGACCATGGCTTTAATCTTCTGAGAGTACCGATGTCAACTCAGATACTGCTTCAGTGGAAGAACGGCGATCCTGATCCTGCAACACCTAAGGTAAACGAATATGCCAATCCTGAGCTTACACTGGAAGGCGTTGAGGGCGGAACTATTATGTACAGCTTTGATATCTGGAACAAGGCTGTTGAGTGGTGCCGTGAGAATGGTATCAAGATAATGATGGATGTCCACTGCGCTACAACGAATGCAGCGGGTCATAACGTAAGTCTCTGGTACGACGATACATACAGTACAGAGGACTGGATAGAGGCTCTGGCGTGGTTTGCGGATTATTATAAGGATGATGATACTATCCTTGCGGTTGACCTTAAAAACGAGCCTCACGGCACAGCTGATACTCCGAATCTTATGGCAAAGTGGGATGCGTCTACTGATCCTACAAACTGGAAGTATGCTGCTGAGACAGCAGCTGCTGCGGTGCTTGAAAAGAATCCTGATTTGCTTATAATGGTTGAGGGTGTTGAGGTTTATCCAAAATTCGAGGAAGGTGCTGACTGGACATCCCAGAATATCGACTATTCACGTTATCCGTACAGCTATTACCATCATACATGGTGGGGCGGAAATTTCAGAGGTGTAAGAGACTATCCCATTGACCTTGGTGAGCATCAGGATCAGCTTGTATATTCACCGCATGACTACGGTCCGCTGGTTTATGAGCAGACGTGGTTCTATGACGGATTTACTCAGGATACACTGATGGATGATGTCTGGTATGATAACTGGTTTTTTATTGTAGATGAGGGAATAGCGCCACTGCTCATGGGAGAATGGGGCGGATTCCTTGACGAGGAGCATGATCCGGACGGCAGAAATCGTGCGTGGATGACAGCGCTTCGTGATCTTATGATCGAGCATAGGATTCACCATACCTTCTGGTGCTTCAATGAAAATTCCGGCGATACCGGAGGTCTTGTGCATGAGAATTTCGGTGAATGGGATGAAGAAAAGTATAATTTTGTCGAGCCTTCTCTCTGGCAGGATGACAACGGCAAGTATATCAGCCTCGACCATAAGATAGCTCTTGGCTCAAATGGCATCTCTCTTTCAGATTATTACGGAGGAGGTTCTTCAGAACCGTCCATATCCGGTAATTCAGGTGATGTCAATGGTGACGGCAGCGTCAATATCATGGATCTGTCATTGGCAAAGAAAAAGCTTCGCACAGAAGATCGTCCTGCAGTTCTTGCGGCGTCTGCCGAGGATACAAACGGTGATGGTACATTCGACGTAAAGGATATTGTTCGTCTTGCAAAATTCATTGTTGGTGAAAATGTAAAGCTTGAGGTTTATTCAGGATAATATACAATTAGCCCGTAGTACTGCCAAATCGTCAGTGCTACGGGCTTTTTTAATCGGGGAATATTACTATGGACTGCATCTCAAAGGCTTCATATCGTTTTTCGCTGATCTTTCTGGTATGCTTTTTAACTCTGCCTGTATATGGGTCGTTGAAGTAGAGGTACCTTTCGTCATAGCCTACAAGCACCATACAGTGTTCATTTCTGAGCCACTGGTATTCAAAACCATCCGGCAGAGTCCATATGTTTCCGGGACGAGGCGGATCCATATCCATACTCACCCAGACCATAACCGGAATATCATTGCAAATGTACTCATCACACAGCTCGCTAAGTGTCGTGCAGTCAGTTATGCAGCCCCAGTCACTGTTTCCGAATATTCTGTCAAATGCGTCAGCAATGACAGGGGACATACATCCGTAGGAATCATCATCTTTCGGATCGCCTACAAAAACCTGATACGGATCCGGTCCCCAGCATACACCTCTTTTGTGGTAGAAATCGTCGTCTGTACGGAGATAGTCGTTTATAAATGCTTCCGGAGAGATATCATATCCATTATATTGAAGCAGCATACAGGCGCTGACTGATTCGCAGCCGGTAGGGAAGTCGGGCAGCTGATGTATGAGAGGGACGTTCTCGATAAAATATGATTCCGGGGGTTCATCACTGAGGGTCATTGCAGTTGTCTTGGCTGGAACAATACTGCTGATATCAGATTCAGCAAGCTGCGTGCTGACAAAAGCCTTGCGCATTTCATCAATGTCAGCAGATATCACAGTTGAGGCAGCGGCTTGCGCAGCAGTACCGTTAGCAGGTGCTGCCATATTTTCAGCGGTTTCACATCCGCAGGATGTCAGCAGAATCAGGGAACATATAAAAAGGTTTCTGTAATTCGGAATGTTATGTCTCATAAAATCTCCTGAGTGTCAAGTCATTTTTGTATAGTAAAATATAGCAAGCTGAGTTCTGTCACGGAGCATAAGCTTTTCCAGAACAGTGCTGATGTAATTACGCACAGTACCTTCGCTGAGGAAAAGCTCTGAGGCAATTTCCTTATTGCTCATACCCTCAGCAACAAGAGTGATTATTTCCTCTTCCTTCTGGGAAAGGTCATATGCGGAACGGTCGAAGCCTGATTTGTCTTTCATAAGCTGAGGAAGCTTTGTGATGACTTCGTCACCGAATACACGCTGACCAAGCATAACAGCCTGGATCGCAGGCGCAATCCCCTCGAAATCCTGCTTCAGTATATATCCTTTTGCTCCCATATTGAGAGCCTTTGCAATATATTCATCATCAGAGAAGGTTGTAAGATAAAGGATACGTGCATCCTTGAACTGGCTGAGTATAATTTCGCCTGCTTCAATTCCAGTCATGCCGTCCATTCGTATGTCCATAAGAAGAACGTCGGGCTTATGCTTTGAGTATAACTCAATAGCGTCATTACCGCTGCTTCCGATAGCAGTAACAGAAATGTTCCCTGTACTTTCGAGAATAGTTTTAAGAGAAATAGCTACAAGCTTGTCGTCATCTACAACAATAACATTCATATGTTTTCTCCTTGTGATGATATTTTAGGGATGGATACAAAGATGCGGAATTCGTTTTCCGAAGCACGCACAGTAAATATACCGCCTGCGTTTTCAGCTCTCTCCTTCATACTGGCAAGACCCATGCCCGTATTTCTGATGCCGTCAGGGCAGCATCCGTTATCGGTTACAATAAGCTGATAGAACGCAGGGTGCTCATGTACGGTGATGGAGACAGAATCTCCGCTGCTGTGTTTTACTATATTTGATACAGCCTCCTTGACGATACCCAGAATACAAAGCTTGATATTTACATGAGTGCTGTCACCAATGCTGTAATCCAGTTTTACCGAGAATCTTTCCCTAAGAGGGACAAGACATTCCTCTATCAGAAATCTCAGGTTTATTGTTGTATCATGAAGGTCATGAACACTGCTGCGGATATTTTTCATGGCGTCATTCAGAGTATCTTTGATGCTTGATATGCTTTCATTCAGGTCTTCGTCCTTATTCATTATCTGGAGAGCGCCTATCTGGAGAATAGAACGAGTCAGAGAGTGACCTACATTATCGTGTATCTCACGGGCGATGCGGTTTCGTTCTTTAAGGGTTGCCATATATATTTCGCTGTCCTGCTTATCAATAAGGTTCTTATTCTTTTCAGAAAGGAGAATACGTACTTCTTCGGATTCATCCCGCTGCATTGTCATACGTTTCTGAAGTGCTTCGGCATTTGATGTGCGGTACTGGAGCAGGACAGCAAGTCCGGCGCCCACAAGCACAAAAGCGATCTGAAGTGCCGAGAGGGAAGGAACTGACAGTAGAAAGCCTGCCATGCAGATAATAAGAATCGGATACTTTCTGAGCCATAATGTGTCATACACAAACAAAGGGAGCATTATGGAAGATGCAGGCAAAAAAAGCGTAAGAACGCCGTATGCGATTACTGGTACAGGTTTTGATTTATTGGGTGTTATGTATATCAGCTCTGATAAAATAACAGAAATCAGAAGCAGCAGAACTGGTTTAACCAATCCGTTAAGGGTAAATAATGCAATGGATGACAGAAGTACAAGTGCAAGTTTGTCGATGAGTCTGTGCAAGTGAACACCCCCTTATTTTCTACAGCAATATTATATCATATGAACGGTATTTCGTCAACGAGATAAAATGTACTGAAATTAAAAACCGGCAAGGCAGTAATATAACTGTGCTGCAATGCCGGTCAATTTTTACAGGCCTTCTTCCTTGTATCTGATCCTGCTTATGAGGATATAGCTTATGAAAAGGAAAGCCGCAAACAGAAGCTGTATACCGATGTAGGTGAGATAGGATGAGGTACTGAATATTTCACCAGATATTCCGGCGAGCATATCATTGGTACGGACGTACCAATATGCAGGCAGGAAACGTGATACATCAAGAACCCTTTCGCTCAGAAGCTCCTGAGGTACAAATACGCCGCAGAGGAAGCTCATGCCAAGACCTATGATATTGGTTGCGATGTTTATTGCTCTTTTTTCCTCAATGAGGACTGAACAGAGCATAGTGATCCCTGCTGCGGTTATTGAGAAAGCAAGGCAATTAAGGATAGCATAGATGGTGGCCATTCCAGAAATACCGCCAAATGCAAGGGTTCCTCCAATAACCATGATAAGCCATATGGAAACGAACACAACAGTGCTGCCCAGAATGATCTGTATTGACTGCTTTGACTGCGGAATTGAGGAGCTGCTCATACGTTTTTTCAGGTCGTTCCTGTTTAGTGTAATAAGAACAGGGCATACTGCATTCATAAACACGCTTATTATTATAAAGGCAAAGTACTGGAAGAAATATGCGTGTGTCTGCGGCATACCGGAAGCGTTGTCATTGGTGAAGGTTTCTTTTGTGACAGCTATTTCATCAGATATGGAAGCTTCTGTCATGATTATTGCTTCAGACAGGGTGTAGCCTGATGTGATATAAGCGCTCATGCACCGTACGTATTCATCAAGCTCACCTTCAAAAAGCTGACTGGCTGAACTGCTTGGATCCTTGTAATTTTCAAACAGTTCCTTGGTATCACATACACTGATCCTTTCGCTGTAGCCATTCTTTATGACGAGAGCATAATCAATTGTGCAGTAGAAAAGAGCGTTCAGTATCTGTTCTTCGTTCTCAGATACGGAAACGACTTCGTATTTCTCATCAAGATAATCGCAAAGTGAACGGCTTGCCTCGGTATTGTCCTCGTCAAATACGCTGATTTTCAGTGAAACATCAGAATATGCGGAGCCTGAGTCGTTTGTATTTGTCATAGCAGCAAGCAGAGCTGCAAAGAGTACAACATAGATCATCACAGTACCGAGGTTCTTTCTGAGAATTTTCAAATATAACTTAAAGACTTGCATACTTTCTCCTCCTTGTCAGCAAGAAGCCGCCTAATGTAAAGACTGCTGCCATGATCGCCATAGTTAAAAGCTTTTCGATATACAGCGAGTAATCGTCGTATATCATAAGGCACTGCATAGAATCAGCTATTACTGCAGCAGGGTTGATTTTATTGAGCCATGGTGCATTTACAGCGAGAATACCTTTAATCTCACCGAACATAAGACCACTGAGGAAGCATGACGTCATAGAAATGCTCATAGAAATGCCTATCTTTATGCCTTCGCTGAGCTTACTGATAGAACCGATAAAGAATCCCATTGAAACGCCTGTACATCCGCCTAAGATTCCGGATAAATAAACAAAACCAAGTCTGTTGCCGAAGTCTACACGAAGGACAAGTGCAAGGAATGTGATGCAGAATACTATACAGATCATCTGACCAATAAAGCTTCCGCAGAGTGTAGCACATATAGAAATAAGCTTGTTCACAGGGGAACAGTTGTTTCTTGCACCTATATGGGAAAGATTTGCCTGATTGGTTATAGAAATATGCAGACCCAGTACAGAGCCAAGGAGTGCGACCATAGCAATGAGGTTGTAAAAGTATGCGGTATAGGGATTCATATTGTTTTCAGTGAGAGGTATATTTACATTACACTCGGTTTCCTTTGAAAGCACTTCAATTATCTGGTTTGTCTTTTCGGGATGATTTACTGCTGCGTCCTCGATGATATTGGATTGAATGCGATACTGATCAAGGAAGGATTTGGCGATCGTCTGGTTTACACCTTCACCGGATACTGTAAGTGAAAGTGGATCTGAATAAATGACAGCATCCACCTTTTCTTCTTTCAGAAGAGAAAGGGCAGTATTTTCATCACACTCTGTAACTTCAAACAGTGGCTTATCTCCTGAACTGACTTCGCTTATTACTGAGTTGAATACTTCATCTGAGACGGTCTGAACTACAGCTACTGGGACTGAATTAAATAACATATGTTTTTCATAAAGATCGGTAAATGCGATTTTGAAAAACAAACCAAGAATAACAGGGAACAGCATCATCCACATAAAGAAATCTTTATTTCGCAGTGTGATCCTGATTTCATATAAAACAGTATGCAGAAACATTGTATTACTCCTTATCACGCAGATTGGTACCAGTTATTTCGAGGAATACATCATTAAGTGTAGGAAGCTCAGAATATACCTTACCGAATGCTATGCCGGAATCCTGAAGAAGATTCAGTACACGTACAAGATTATGCTTACCGCCTGAGCAGTAAACGGTAAGAACGTCGTTTGTGTATGATGTTTTGTAAACATGAGGAAGGCTGTTTACAGCTGAAATCAGCTCGTCAGGAATCACCGCAGCCTCAATGTTGATGGTTTCAGTATTCTGTATCATCTTTTTAAGCTCAGCGTTTGTACCCTCAGCGATTTTCTTGCCTTTATCCATAATGGCAATACGAGTACAGATCTGTTCGACCTCCTCCATATAGTGAGAGGTATAGATCACAGTAGCCCCCTGTCTGTTCAGCTCACATATGCCTTCAAGGATCTTGTTTCTGCTCTGAGGGTCAACTGCAACTGTAGGTTCATCAAGGATAATAAGCTCCGGCTTATGGGCGATACCGCAGGCAATATTAAGTCTGCGCAGGAGACCTCCGGAGAGCTTCTTAGGGCGGAACTTTACAAAATCCTCAAGCCCTACAAATTCAATGGCTTCCTTAACATATTGAGCACGAAGCTTTTTGTCACTGATATACAGACCGCAGAAGTAGTCGATATTTTCATATACGGTCAGTTCGTCGTAAACTGCTACATTCTGCATTATGATACCGATTTTCTTTTTGATATGATATGATGTTGGGGTCATCTTTTCGCCGAATATTTCGATATTGCCTTTATCAAAAGACAGCAGGGAGAGCAGGCAGTTGATGGAGGTAGTCTTTCCGGAGCCATTAGGGCCTAATAATCCGAATATCTCTCCTCTCTTTATCTCTAAACTGAAGTGGTCGAGTGCAATAAGATCCTTGTAACGCTTGACAAGATTCTCGATTTTGACAACTGTATTATTCATGTATTGTTTCCTCCTTTAAGATTATGGTTTAATTATACAGTATGATGGGAAAAAAGTGAAGTGTGTCCTGTCACTATTTTGATGTGACAAATGTCATATTGCAGAAAAAGCACTCTGAGAAGCTGCCTTCGTCAGAGTGCTGTATTTCATAAAGTATTACATATATCTTTAGTGATACTGATTTTCCACCCATTCCACCATATCAGGTATGCCTTCTGCACGCTTTTCAAGGAAATCACGTATACACCTGATGGAAGCATAGCCACCGTCAATAGCATCATCAGCTGACCCAGAATCAGGGTAGCGTCTGAAGAACTGGTCATAAAGCGGAGCATATTCTGCTTCAAATTGATCGAGGAGTTCGATCGCACGAGAATATTCGAAAGTGTTTCCAGAAGCTGCCAGCAGCCTTTCATTAAAATCATTTCTGAAGTTTTCGTTGGTCATCAGATAAGCGTAGCAGAGTACGGCAGGATTGCTGGTGTTCATGTCAAGAAGACCAAGTTCCTTGTAATTATCTTCCTTGATAGTATTGGTGTATGCGTCCCCCTCACCGCTTATGCCGCCGAACTCGACGTCATAAAGCATAAACCGCCACTTTCCGTCGGCATATTCTGAGCTGCCATCTGTCAGAGTAGACTTCCACATAGACCAGTTTTTTCCGGGCCAATCCCATTTGTTATTGATCCAGATTTCGGTGAGGAAATAATCTCTGACGCTTTCAACGTCAACAAGCTTTGAGAATTCATCGAAATCCTCCTGAGCTTCAAGGTTTCGGCGGCTTTCGAAGAAATCATATAGCTCTCTTAAATAGTAGCTTTCGTCAGTTTCACCATCAGGAAGCTTGCCCTCGTCGAGCTTATATCCAAGGCTCAGGCTTTCGGCGTCGCCCTTGTACACCACGACATTATCTTTCGGGATATCATAGTGATCTTCAAAATACTCATTTGAGAAATCTTCCTCAAGAACGTAAAGTCCCCAGTATTCGCCATTAAGATACACAACACATGGACGTGAAGCCTTTGTTGCGTATCTGCAGTCAGCAGTCAGTGCCTGCCAGTAGGTGTCGTTGAATTTTGAAGTGAATGCACAGTTTCCGCCGGCACGCAGTACCAGTGATTTATATGTATCAATTGGCTCGCCGTCGGGTCGTACAGCGTCATCACCGAATATAGGATAGCGGAAGCGTTTGTCTCCATAGTCAGTTCTCGCAAAAAGCCTGAAGCCTTTCTGGAGGTCGGAACGTGAATAGTTGCCCTGAATGCGTATGCCGCAGTTTTGAGACAAGACTAAATCGGTTTCATCAGGACTGCATTCGAAGAAGTCAATATGGCAGTATCTTTCCCATTGCTGACCTCTTTGTTTGTAATTGGCGTCAAGCTGCCTTGCGGTTTCGGCTTCAATATGTTCGCCGTTTGCTATGTAATCTGCGAGTGCATTATTGAATATGTCACCTTTCACATATATGCCTTTCGATGAGCTGAACAGGTCGGCATACTCCATAGAAATACTGATTACAGCAAGGCGTTCGCCAGCAGCTTCGCAGCTTTCTGAAATGCCGTCAATGTGTTCTTCCGCAGAGCCTATAAAATAAGTGCCGGAAGTTACCTGTGAGAAGGTTCCGTCATCAGCTTCAGACGCAGCGCGGATGACAGTGCATTTGTCTACTGCGGCGTCAGAGGGTGCATCTACAGTAGAAATAAAGGTCTGCTGAGCAGCACGGTAGTCGCAGAAGCTTCCGCAGAACAGAGCAGGATCTACAGCAGAGACAACATTTGCCTCACCATTTCTGTCTGTGATATTTACAGCGCTGGTATATTGTAACCTTGAATCACTCGTTCTCGGATCGCTGCCGTCAAGGGTGTAGTAAATAGTATCATCTGTATCCGCAGTTATTTCAAGAGAAAATTCTTCTGCATAGAATCCGCTTTCTGCTGAAAACGATATCAATGTATTATTAAGTACGATTTCACGCTCAGGCTCTGAAGGAGGTTCAGTGGGTTCAGCAGCGGTAGTTACCTGAACGCCGTTTATAGTTGTTGTGTTTTCTGCTGTACTGTTTTCTGTTACAGCTGAATTGCTTCCCGAATCAGCGCATCCTGTTATAAGAATCAGTGAGACAGCAATATAAAGAAGCTTTATCTTTTTCATATAGGCTCCTTTCAGGCTTAGTTATTGGCTTTGTGGTACTGTACGGAGAGATCCTCAAATACAGCAGTATTATTACCAATAGCATAAAGTCCCAGCATTACGCCGGTAAAGCCTTCACTAACTTCACTGGAGAGGTATTTTGCACGGCCTGCATCAAGGTAGATCTCTTTGCCCATATCCTCAATAAAGAAATCATAATGCACGCTACACGCTCTGATGATTATGTTTATTCTTGATGATGATACGGGAATACATATCTGATCATGCTTTATGCCGCCGATATTGAGTTTGAGTACAGCTTCGTAGCTTCCGTTTTTTTCACGCACAGCAACATCATAGTGTTCATTTTCGCAGGAATATACAGTTATGCCTGCTTCACCGGAGTCGATTGAAACGGATGTTTTCAAAGTAAAATCAAAATCACGCTGGCGCATGGCAATAAATGAAGGTGAGTCCACATCGTCAAGGGTAATGTCGGTACCATGGAGAATTGCCTTGTTATCAGTAAGCTCATAGTTTTCCATACGAGGATGTCTCATAAAGCACCATTCAACATTCCAGCTTGTATTTTCGAAAGTATAGAGCTTTTTCTCGCTCTGAACAAAGTCTCCTTTAATTTCGTAGGAAGCATCAGCAGTACCGTCATGACCAGCAGTAAACCAGCCGTCATCATGGAAGGTAACAGGTATCATAAATACTTCACGACCAAGCGTATGGAATGGTGCCCACTCATGAATTTGTCTGAAACCAAGACAAAGGATATGCCAGTCGCCGTTATAATCCTGAACGAGATCGCCATGGCCGATTCCCTGAATTATATGGGGAGCCTTGTTTCTGTTGGTGAGTACTGGATTATTTTCGTATCCCTTAAATTCACCCCATACAGATTCAGCTCTTGCATATGTTATCATATGACCATATTCAGTACCGCCCTCGGCTGCCATAAGGTAGTAGCTTCCATTTATCTTGTACATATGAGGACTTTCCAGATAACGTCCGCCGGAGCCTTGCCATATACACTTGCTGGCTGAGAGCTTTTTTCCTGTTGCGATGTCGATTTCGCACTGAGTAATACCGTTTGTGCCCTCATCATCGCATCCGTTGCTCATAAAGTATGTTCTGCCATCCTCAAAGAACAGTGATGGGTCAATACCGCCCTGATCTACGTATATAGGCTCAGACCATTCTCCGTAAATATCATCTGTATACACGTAGAAATTCTGATGAGTAGTATTGTTAGTTGTGACCATGTAGAATCTGCCGTTGTTGTAGCGTATAGTAGGTGCGAAAACACCGCCTGAACTGTTGATTTTGTGCAGCATCACCTGAGATGCTCTTGTCAGAACATAGCCTATCTGCTGCCAGTTTACAAGATCGTCGCTTTCAAACAGCGGTACGCCCGGAAAGTACTGAAATGAGCTGCACACCATATAGAATTTGCCGTTTGCAGCACATACGCTCGGATCGGGATAAAATCCCTTGACTACAGGATTATTATACTTCATATTATCACCTTTTGCATTAAATTAAAGATATTGATAACAACATTATACCATTGAGATCAAATCATTGTCAAGGAAATAGGTTGACAAATCCGGCGTATGTGATATAATTACCTTGAAGGGAGTTGGTTTCAATGAAATACGATCTAATTATTTTTGATATGGATGGAACGATACTTGATACTATTGATGACTTAGCTGACAGTGTGAATTATGCTTTGACTTGTGAAGGAATGCCGGTTCATACTGTTGATGAAATAAGAAGCTTTGTGGGAAATGGTATAAGAAATCTTATGGAACGCAGTGTTCCACGTGGAACAAATGAACAAAAAGTTTCCCAAGTACACGAGAAATTTACTGTGCATTATAAACAACATTGCGCTGATAAAACAAAGCCCTATGACGGTATATCGGAGCTGTTAAGACGCCTGCGCAGTGCCGGCGTAATGACAGCGGTCGTTTCAAATAAGGCAGATTATGCCGTACAGATGCTGTGTGAGCAGTATTTTCCGGAGCTTTTTGACTTCGCAGCTGGTGAACAGATGCCACGTTATCCTAAAAAACCTTCACCTGAAATGGTGGATATGATAATAGAAAAGTCAGGTGTAGATAAATCAAGAGTTGTATACATAGGCGATTCTGATGTTGATATCCGGACAGCTGAAAACGCCGGAATTGATATGATCGCTGTTGACTGGGGTTTCAGAAGCAGGGAATTTCTTATTGAAAACGGAGCTGATGTTATTGTTTCAGATGCAGAAGTGCTGTGGGCATTTTTATCCGGCAGCAGAGCAAATACAGAGGGCAGTGTCCATCTGATGGAAAAATGCCTTACTGATAACTAAAGCTGATTTTATGGGAAAAAGCAAAAAGCTTGATGCTGAAGAAACAGCAAGCTATGGGCTGATGATTGTTTGTATTATAGCTCTGGTGCTGTTCTGTAATTACAGCTTGCAGGGAAGGGCTGGAGAAGACTATCCCGAAATAAGAAGCAGGCTTCCCCTTGATAATGCAGACTCAATTGATATATCCTGTGCCGGCTCGTGTGTTAAGGGAGATGAAGCGGTAGTATGGTATATAGCAGGTGACGGAGAATATTACGTTCCTTTGGAATGCAGCGTAATAAATTATGAGGAGTACCAGCTTATAGATTTCATGGAAGCTATGAGCGTCAATATTGATGACGTGATTTATGTGCCATGGAAGGATGGCTTTTCAGTCATTGTAAATAATGAGAATTGTATTGGTTATGAGACAGTTTCAGAAGATGGAAGCGTCCGTTCTTATGATATTCCTCCGTCGTCTATTCCGTATATTATGTTTGTGGACGATATATCTTCATGCAGCTTTATGATGACTGAATGACTGGTATAATTAAAAGTGCACATGGAGCCGAATAGTAAAGCTCCATGTGCACTTTTTCAGTTTATAATTGCTGTTGCAAGGTTAAGATAGGCGGCAAACATTACCCACAGAAGATATGGAATATTGATGTATGCTGCCTTGGAACTTACTTTTCTGAATGCTGATATCATTGCAATAATAAGTATGAGCAGCAACACTATTACAGCCAATGCACCCCATAATGATTCAAACCGGAAAAATACTATGCTCCATGAAAAGTTCACCATAAGCTGTACCCAATAAACTGACAGTGCGTATTTTACGGATTTAGTTTCAGATGCAGATGAAACAAGATATGCAGAATATCCCATTACCGCATAAAGAATCGTCCATACAACAGGGAACAGCCATGCCGGCGGAAGGAGAGGGGGTTCGATATAGACGTCGAAAAATCCGGAAAAGCCGCCGGACAGCAGAGCAGATACCACGCCTATAAGCTCAGCTGAAATGACATAAAGCAGAATATCAATGAGTTTATTTTTCATAGCGCACCTCCATATTGTCAATACAAGGTATGCCCGTTCTACTGCTTTTATTCCTGCAAAGAATAAGGAATGAATCATATGCAATACTTTCTGTCAATATGCAGAAAAACAGCGTACAGCAGATGATCTGCTGTACGCTTTGAGCTTTACAGGAAAATATATTTCAGAATGAACAGCACAGCCAGTACATAGAGTATGGGGCTGATATCCTTATGCTTTTTGCAGGCAAGATTGATTATCACATAAGAAATTACACCCAATGAAATACCTTCGGAAATACTGTAGAAAAGCGGCATTGCTATAATACAGATATACGCCGGTATAGCAGATGCGTAATTCTTTTCTGAGAACTTTATCTCAACAATATTGCTGAACATCAGGAAGCCTACAATAATAAGCGCAGGTGCTGTAGCAAATGACGGGATAGCTGTGAAAATCGGAGCAAAGAACATTGAGAGCAGAAAGAGTACGGCTGTTGTAAGAGCAGTGAGACCTGTTTTGCCGCCGGCAGCTACGCCTGCCGAAGATTCTACAAAGGTGGTTGTTGTTGATGTACCCATAACAGCGCCGGCAGTTGTTGCGATAGCGTCAGCCATAAGAGCAGGTTTTATCTTAGGCAGTCTGCCGTTCTTATCAAGCATCCCAGCCTTTGCACTTACACCAATGAGCGTGCCCAGCGTATCAAACAGATCAACGAAAAGGAATGAGAATACGATAACAATAAAGTTGAAGATTCCTACACCGTCAAAATCAACATTGAAGCACTGTCCGAAGGTTTCGCCCAGCTTTGAGAAGTCAGTCATTGCAAATGTGGGAAGCAGGGAGTAATATCCTGCTTCAGGATCAACCGTATATATTCCGGTAAGCTGACAGAGTATGCCAAGTAACCATGTGCCAATAATGCCGATAAGAATAGAGCCTTTCACACGCTTGATATAAAGTATAGCAGTAACTGCTGTTCCTACAAGTGCAAGAAGCGCACAGATGCCGGAGGTGGAGAAATTGTCGGTAAAGCCTACAATAGAAACAAGCGTTGAGGTATTAGCAACCGAAAGTCCCGCATTCTGAAGTCCGATAAATGCGATGAAAAGACCAATGCCAACCGATACACCATGCTTCAGTGAAAGGGGAATAGCGTTGAAAATTGACTCACGAACCTTTGTCAGTGACAGCAGGATGAATATGATACCCTCAATAAATACAGCAAGAAGTGCGACCTGCCATGAATAACCGAAGCCCAGTACAACTGTATAAGCCATGAATGCGTTAAGTCCCATTCCGGCAGAAAGCGCAAAGGGCATATTCGCCATGAAAGCCATGCAGGCTGTACCTATAAATGATGCGAGACACGTTGCAAGCAGAACAGCAGTCGTATCCATTCCGGCGTCACCAAGGATACTTGGGTTTACCGCAAGTATATACGCCATTGTCATAAATGTTGTAAGACCGGCAGCAAGCTCAGTCTTTACGTTTGTGTTGTTGGCCTTCAGCTTAAATATCTTATCCAGCATATTATTCACACTCCTCATCAAATTCAGCAATGTACGGTAGGTTCCGGAAATATTCCCCGCAGTCCAGACCATATCCAATTACAAAAAGATCCGGTATAGTAAACAGAGCCTTATCAGCCTCAAAGTCTACTTTGCGTCTTGACGGCTTGTCAAGAAGAGTTATAACACGCAAAGAAAGCGGGTCACGTGCCTTCAGCAGGCTGACTACATCCTTCAGAGTTCTACCCGTATCAATGATATCCTCAACAATGATTACATGATACTTGCTTATATCCTGCTCCAGATCCATAGTAATCTTTACAGCACCAGCTGACATTGTACCGTTATAATAGCTTTTTGCAGCCATAAAACCTATCTCACACGGTACAGTTACAGCCCTGCACAGGTCGGCCATAAATACAAATGCACCTTTAAGTATGCTGACAAGCAGGATCGGTTTTCCGTCATAGGAGCTGTTGATCTCATCTGCAGCCTCTGCGATCGCTTTTTTGATCTCATCCTCCGTTATGATTATGCGTTTAATTCTTTTCTGATAATCACACATAGAACAAATTTCCATAGTTTTTTCTCCTTA